>DASRMY010000036.1:0-15457 GCA_035647695.1 Treponemataceae bacterium
GATCATTACCAAAAATTTGCTGTAGAGATGAAAGCACTCTCGCCTTATATTGCATTTCTAACCTTTGAATAAGTTTTTGTTCTTTTTCAATTATATCAACTCGTTCAATATCCACCATGCCTTCAAAGTCATTTAATATTATTCCAGAAGAGGCAGCTGCAATCGTAATATTATCTTCTGTTAAGCCCTCGACAGCCATTAACAAAAGTTTTTGTATTCCCTTTATTTTATTTTTATTTTCATAGATATCGCTACCAGGTCTTGCAGTAATAATAACCGATGCTGTTGGTTTGTTTTGGTCAGCTGCAAACAGTTTATCTTCAGGCATGGTAAGAGTAATATTTGCATCATCAATATCATCAAGTGCTTCAATATGCTCGGTAACAACTTGGGTAATTGCACGTTGTAAATTAACATTACGCTCAAAATCTGTTGTTGTCCAACGTTCGGTATCAAAAAGCGCCCATGGATCAACACTACCAGGAACAAGATCTTCTCGTACAAGAATGGCACGCATTCGTCTTGCCGTTGATTCATCTGGTACAGAAATTATACCTGTAGAGCTAACTTGCGCACTAACATTTTCTTGAGCAAGGCGATACACAATTGCATCACGTGCTACTTCATCTGTGATTGCTGTATTAAAAAGAGGTACAGTTGTTGGACGAGCTGAAAAAGTAAATGCAAACAGTAGTGCACCTATAACTGCAATTATGATTACAATACCTATAACTTTTTGACTTACTGTCCATTTTGACCATAATTCGCGAATTTGTTTTTTAACCCGCTGGAACCATTCGTTCATTCTTCCTCCCACCGGAAGCCGAGCTTCTCTCGACGAACACACTTACTTGTATTGTATAAGTATAGCACAAAAAATTTACGCTGAAAAGACTATTTTTTCATTTTATAGAAGGAAATCATACAATTAGCGACCAGAACTTACTTTTTCCCAAGCATTTGTAAGGCGGTCAATAACAGTTTGCGCCATAGAAAGAGATAAATTTGCCTCTGCCATAGCTATGGTAACATCATGCACATTTACAGAATTAGGATCTGTTATAACTTTCTCTGTCATATTAGAACGTGCGACCTGCTTGTCATTAACAGAATTTACTGCTTCGAGCAAATAATTATCAAACGAACCCTTTGTTGCCATTGGAGCTTTTTTTGCAGCATCAGGACCAGTATAACCAAAATGCAGAGGGTTATTTGTTATCATATTTATTGAACTCATTTTTCATCTCCCATAGAATGTCTATTTTACGCCTAGACGTTACCTATTGCAAGGGCATTAGTAAACATTTCTTTGCTACCTTGAATGACAGAGCTATTAGCTTCATATGCACGACTTGCAGAAATAAGATCTACCATTTCGTTTACAATATTTACATTAGGATATTCAACATATCCTGCATTTGGACCACTTTGTACAGCATCAGGATGTGTTGGATCATAGACAAGCCTTGTTTCACTTTCATCTTCGACTATTTTCACAACACGAACACCGGCGCCAGGGCCATTGTCATAATCATCTGGAACAAAAGGATTTCTAAATGTCGGATTATCAGCTATTGGTGCCATTACAACATGACTTGCTTTAAAAGGTCCACCCTCTTGCGTTCTTGTTGTACTGGCATTTGCAATGTTATTAGAAATTACATCTGTTCTGAGACGTTCGGCACTCATTCCTGTTCCAGCTATATTAATACTCGTAAATAATCCCATACTCTAACTCCTCAGCTTTTTACTTAAGCGCAATTTTCATTTGTGCAAATTCAAAACTTTGCATTTGTGTCAGTAATTGATACTGTAATTGTGTTTGTAATATATTCATTGCTTCTTGTTCAGCGTCAACATTATTTCCATTTGCCTTTGACGTTGTTGTATAATCTACAACTCGACGTGGCTGCACAGATTTATAATCTATTGGTTGTTCAAGTTGAAAATGTTTCGAATCAGTGGTTGCAAGCTTCATAGTTTTAGCCGCATTTTTTTCACTATCTAGTGCTTTTTTTAATTCTGCTTCAAAATTAACACTGGTTCTTTTAAAATTAGGTACCTCAGCATTAGCAAGATTATTAGCACTTACCTGATACCGTAACGAACTTACATCAAGTCCCCGATGCAAGATATCAACCGATCTACTAAAACTATTCATAAATCCCCCAAAAAAAAATTAGTCCACCCATGTAATACACATTATTACTATCGGAAATTACACAGGCAAGGTTTAGGGTATTCTTTATAATATATACTTACTTAAATCTTGATCCAGTGTAATATCTTTTAATTTTTCATCTACATAAGCTGGGGTAATTTCAATAGTTTCACCACTATGTTCATTTGCTTCAAATGATAATTCTTCAAGCAAGGTTTCAATAATAGTGTGGAGCCTTCTTGCACCAATGTTTTCTACACTTTTATTTACATCAGCTGCTAATTCGCTCATAGAAAAAATAGCGTCAGGTGTGAATTTAATTGTTACTCCTTCAGTTTGTAATAAAGCCTCATATTGACGAGTAAGTGCATTTTTTGGTTCAGTAAGTATACGCCGAAAATCTTCAGCGTTGAGACTATCAAGTTCTACACGAAGCGGAAAACGACCTTGTAATTCAGGAACTAAATCCGAAGGCTTGCTCATATTAAAAGCCCCTGCCGCAATAAAAAGAATATGAGTTGTGTCTACAACCCCATGCTTCGTATTTACTTTCGAGCCTTCTACAATTGGTAAAATATCACGCTGTACGCCTTCTCTACTTACATCGCTACCACTACGTCCAGAAGAAACGGCAATTTTATCTATTTCATCAATAAAAATAATGCCCATTTGTTCAACACGATCACGGGCAACGTCACATACCTTGTCGGGGTCTATCATGCGATCTAAATGTTCTTCAGTTAAAATAGTTCGGGCCTCTGCAATAGTAACTGTTTTCTTTTTTTGTTTATTACCACCGCTAAGCATGCTTGTAATATTTTGCATAGCACTTTCCATATCTTCAAAACTACCTCCAGCAATTATTTCCATACTGGGCATTTTATTTGATTTTGAAACTACTATTTCTACCTCGCGATCTTCAAGTTTACCATCAACAAGCATTTTTTTTAACTTTTCACGAGTAGTTAAAAGATTTTCTTTTTCCTCTTTTGACTTTGAATTAGCACCAGGAGCTATTTTGTTTTTTTCTTTTTTTTGGTCAAGCTTTTTATCCTCAATATCTTTTGCTGGAGTACCAAAAATACTCATTGGCAAACTTGCACCTGTTTTTTCTTTTTTTTGGCCACTGCCTGGCAATAAAAGATCTAACAAGTCTTCTAGAACCTTATCTTGTACCGAACCGCGAAGTTCATCTTGCATTTCTGTTTTAACAAGTCTATACCCTACAGCCATTAAATCTCGAATCATAGATTCTACATCACGTCCCACATAACCAACTTCTGTATATTTTGTAGCTTCAACCTTTATAAAAGGTGCACCACAAAGCTTAGCAAGTCGACGGGCAATTTCAGTTTTACCAACACCTGTTGGTCCAATCATCATAATGTTTTTTGGTGCAATTTCTTCACGCATATCTTTTGGAACCTTAAGTCGACGAGTACGATTTCTCAGAGCGATCGCAACCTTTTTTTTTGCGTTATTTTGTCCAATTATATAAGCATCAAGTTGTTCAACAATCTCTTTTGGAGTTAAATCATCAAGCACAACTTTCTTTTTTTTGCCATTATTTACCAATTGAACAGACTGAGCTTTTTGCGTTTCCATGTTTTATAATTCCTCCGCGCGTACATTGGCATTTGTATAAATACATATTTTTCCAGCTATTGCAAGACTTTTTTCTGCTATTTCTTTTGCTGAAAAATCAGATGTTTCAAGATATGCAAGCGCTGCCGCATACGCAAAATTACCACCTGAACCAATTGCTAATACATCATTTTCTGGTTCAATTACATCTCCGTTACCTGATATAAGTAATATTTTATCAGTGCTTGCAACTAACAGCAAAGCTTCAAGATTACGCAATGCTTTATCTGTACGCCATATTTTTGCAAGTTCGACAGCAGCACGTGTAATATCACCCGAATACTCTTCCAACTTTAATTCAAATTTATCAAAAAGGCTAAAAGCATCGGCAGTCGATCCTGCAAAACCTGTTAATACTTTTCCACCATAGGTGGTACGTACTTTGCGAGCATTACCTTTCATGATGGTATTACCCTGAGTAACCTGACCATCTGCAGCCATTGCTACATGCCCGTTTCGTTTAACAGCAATAACCGTTGTACTTCTAATTTTGTTTTCATCATGTAACATATTTTAAAAACTCCTATAAATATCAAAAATTACTACACAGGCACAACCAGCATTTTTTATTATTCGTCCCCATGCGGGTGTGCTTTTTTATATAATTCAATCATATGCTTATCTGTTATATGTGTGTACCGCTGTGTAGTACTAATACTTGCATGTCCCAAAAGTTCTTGTACAACACGTACGTCAGCGCCATTATTTAAAAGCTGTGTTGCAAACGTATGTCTAAAAGCGTGTGGTGTTACTGGTTTATTAGAACCTTCTACAGACGAATAGCGGCGCACAATGTATTGTATTCCACCACTTGTCAGCGAAGTAGCTTTTTGACTAATAAAAACCGCATGTGTAGATTTTCTCAGTCGTTGTAGTTTTGCTTTTCGTTCGGGTAAATACATATTTAAAGCACTAACTGCATCATCTGAAAAATACACTCGACGATCCTTACCACCTTTTCCAGTAATCATTGCAGAATCACGTAACCCAGAAAAATCTGCCATTTTTAGTGATGCCATTTCAGAAACACGACAACCTGAAGAATATAGCATTGCAAAAAGCGCCGTATCACGACTTTGCCATAAAATATTTTTAGAGTGAGGTTGTGTACATAATAAATCAACCTCACCTTCTGTCATAAATTGCGGAACCTTTATTGAGGTTTTTACCATTTTAAGTTCATTTGCCTCGTTGTTTGTAATATAACTAAACCGACGACAATAGGCAAAGAAATTTCGCACTACCGATATAAATCTATTAATAGAGGCTGCTGCTTTTTTTTCTTTTGATAAAATGCCAATACAACGTCGTAAGTCTTCAATAGTAATATCACTGACTGTTATATCATTTTTTGAAGCAAGACGTATGTTTTTTGAAAGAAGTTCTACCAATATTTTTAGATCGTTCTTATACGATTCAACAGTACACGCAGATAGATTTCTTACCCCATCTATATAAGCTATATATTCATCGATGAGTGTTGCAAGAGTATGTGTAGTTTTTTTATTGCTGAAGGAGCAAGAACTCCCCTCTTCTCCGTACACTATCTATCACCTACTTTTCTAATGGTTGCAATTCTGATGGATCAGGAAGCTCTATCTCATCAGCAGAATGAAGGTAATCACATTCTTTATTAATACAACACTTGTAATTACCATTTTTTTTATCATATTTCTCAACCAGAAACCAACCACATTTTGGACAGTTAGAATTAATTGGTTTATAATGTGAAAGAAAGTCGCATTCAGGATAATGTGTACAACCGTAAAATTCTTTGCCTCTCGCCTTGGTTTTTCGAGCAACTATATCGCCTGTTTTGCATTTTGGACACTTTGCCAAAGGAATAGATTTTGTATTACGGCACTCAGGAAAATTTGAACACGCTAGAAAAAAACCAAAACGACCTAATTTTTTCACCATGGGAGAACCACATTTTTCGCACACCTTATCAGTTGGCTCATCCATTTTTCCCTTTACACTTTCAAGGTTTTCCATAAGTTCATCTACACGGTTTTTAAAGGGCCAGTAAAAATCTCCAATAATTTCTGACCACTCAATTTTATCAGCTTCGACAAGATCAAGTTTATTTTCAACTTCTACTGTAAAATGTTCATTGATAACATCTGGAAAAGACTCAACAAGAATATCGTTAATTATTCGGCCAAGAACAGTTGGAACCAGCTGTTTGTTATTTCTTGTAACATAATACCTATCAAGTAGAGTTGAAATAATAGGAGCATAGGTCGAAGGGCGACCAATTCCTTTTTCTTCAAGTATCTTAACAATAGATGCGTCAGTAAAACGAGCAGGTCCCTGTGTAAAATGTTGTTCGGGTGTAAGTTTTTCAGTAATTACTTTTTCACCAACAACAAGATTTGGTAATTTTTTAGTGTGGTCATCTTTGTTTTTAAGGAGCTTAATAACATTATAAAATCCCCTATCAACAATTTCTCGACTAGACATACGAAACAATGCTTTTTCAGCTTTAATTTCAATGCTTGTGGTACGATTTTTAGCATTTTTCATTTGACATGAAACAAACGCTTCCCAAATTATTGAATAGAGACGAAATTGATCTCTACTTACATATTCTTTTACGTATTCAGGTGTATATTCTATGTATGTTGGCCTAATTGCCTCATGTGCATCTTGTGCTTTTTTACCCATTGCATAGGTAATAGGCTTTTCAGGCAGATCATTAGGAAAGTTTTTTTCTATCCAGTCTCTAACTTCTTCTAAGGCAGTATCAGAAATTCGAGTACTATCTGTACGCATATAGGTAAT
Organism: Treponemataceae bacterium; assembly: GCA_035647695.1. Taxonomy (GTDB): domain Bacteria; phylum Spirochaetota; class Spirochaetia; order Treponematales; family Treponemataceae; genus CETP13. Next base: position 6,590 of record DASRMY010000036.1, read on the forward strand.
TAAACCGACACGTTTACGGCCTATAGCAATACCTTCATACAATTGCTGTGCAATCTGCATAGTTTTACGTGATGTAAAACCTAATTTGTTAGCAGCTGTTTGCTGTAGTTTAGAGGTAGTAAAAGGTGCCTTAGGCTTTACCGTTCTATCTGTTGTTTTTATATCAGAAACAAAACATTCAGAATTTTCTATTTTTTTTATAATATCCTGCACGTCAGTTTCTGTTTTTAAAACAGGTTTTTTATCTTCATATTGAACGAGTTGTGCTGTCATGTTTTGACGGCCTTTTTTAAAATCTGCCTTCAAGCTCCAATATTCTTCAGGAATAAAGGTTTCGACCTCAGCTTCTCTTTCACAGATTAAACGCAGTGCAACCGACTGGACGCGCCCTGCACTTAGTCCATTTTTTACTTTTTTCCATAAAAGCGGAGATAAATTATACCCTACAAGCCTATCTAATACTCGTCGGGCTTTTTGTGCATTTACTAATGACTCAATAATTTCAGTAGGCTCTTTAACTGCTTGTTTTATTGCTAGAGGTGTAATTTCATTAAACACAATACGTTTAATTTCTGCTTCTGTTTTAGGTTTAATCGCATTGTGTAAATGCCAAGCAATTGCTTCTCCTTCGCGGTCATTATCAGGTGCTAAAAGAACTTTTTTTGATTTTTTAGCTTCTTTTTGCAAATCTTTAAGAATTGATGCACGACCACGTACCGTTATATAATCAGGCTGAAAATTATCTTCTACATTTATTGCAATTCTCGATTTTGGTAAATCTATAAGATGTCCCATACTTGCCTTAACAAGGTATCCTCGACCAAGATATTTTTCAATGGTTTTAGCCTTAGCCGGAGACTCAACTATAACAAGTGTTTGTAATTGCTTTTTTTTGGCAGTTGACTTTTTTCGACTGGTTGTTTTCTTAGTTGTAGTTTTCTTAGCTACAGGCTTCTTAGTTGTAGCTTTCTTAGTTGTTTCCTTTTGTGCTTCTGCCATTATTACTCTCCAAAGTCCAAATTTTGTTGAACAGTTTTATATGCTCTGTCTTTTTTTAGCAAAGCTAAAGCATCCCCAGCATTTTCTACAACTGGAGCGCCTTCGTCAATATATCTTGAAACCCGCATAAAGTGGGCTTTTTTTTCATTTGCCGGATTTACTGGTTTTTGTGCCATTTTTTCGTATTCAATAGAACGCGAATGAAAAAACAAATCTCGGTTTTGTTCAATAGCAAAATCTGCTGTAATAAGTGCACCTGACGCTGGAGGTGCTTCTATTACTGTTACCGCGTGGGATAAACCAGATATAATACGATTTCTTTGAGGATAATACCATTTTTTTGGCTCTTCCTCGGGTGGATATTCGCTTGCAATGCATCCACCTTTTTCTATTATTTGTGCAGCAAGCCGGCCGTTTATAGTCGGTCTGATAACATCTGGACCACTACCAAGTATTGCTGCAGTTTTACCACTCAATCCATTATCTAATGTGGCAGATAAAGCTCCGTTATGAGCTGCCGCATCTATACCAAGTGCAAGCCCTGATAGTATACAGTAGCCATTATCTGCAAATTCTTTAGAAAATTGCAATGCTGCTTTTCGCCCATAACCAGTTGCCCGTCGAGTTCCAACAACAGCAATTGCTTTCATGCGTAAGGCATCTGCATTGCCCCGATAAAAAAGGGCGTATGGTGGTGCATAAATTTCTGAAAGCAGTGCAGGATAAGCATCGTCACCTAAAAAAAGAACCTTAATTTTATATAACTGCATAATCGTACAATCCCGCTCTATTCTTTTTTGAATGTTTTGCGGCTCATACAATTTTGATTTTACAGTTCTGCCAATTAATTCAGAAAGTTCTTTTCTAGAAAGTACTGCAAGGTCTGCAATTGTGTCAAGTTTATTTTGAATTTGTCTTTTTTCACGAAGTGTTAAAAACGGCATTCGACACAATGCAAGACGAAGCAAATATCGGCTATCCACTATATATTCCTACTATTCCTAATTCTTATACAGCTCATTAAGTACTATTTTTTTATTGTTTTCTGCATTAGTCTTTTGTTCTTTATTAGATGTATTTGAAATAATTCGATCGTAGAGCGCAATGCCGTTATCACTAAATCCTGTAACAAAATATGCACGGGCAAGAACCATCATACCATCAAAATGCTTAGACTCTCCTTCAAGTAGCGTTTCTAAAAATGGTATTGCGGCAGAAGGACGATTAAGCTCAAAAACATATAAAACACCAAGACCATATAAAGCTCTGCTATATGTTGGATTATAATTAATAGCTTGTAAATATGAATTTTCTGCCAAGTTCCAATAACTTTGTTGTTCAAGTTGTGTGCCATCGGCATCAAAATCTAAACTTGCTTTTGCCATATATGAGGCACAGAGCCCTGTATAGTAAAAAAGGTTTGCATTATCTGGATAGTACTGAATAGCAATTTGAAAATTTTCAAGAGCTTTTCCATACATTTTTTTATCTAAATAACGCGTAGCTATAATTTTATACCAAATACCTGTTTTGCTTTCAAGTTCAATTATTTTTTCTATTTGCTTATCATGTGCTGCAATAGCATTTTCATATTCATCAATAGTAGTTGGGTTTTTAACACCATCTTCAAGCATAGAATAGCCACTTGCCCCTTTTAGAGAACAAGCAGTACATAAAAAAAACAGAGATAAAAAAATGACAGCATATGTGCTTATTCGAGCATATGTCGATACAAAACCATCTTTAGAAACCTTGTCTAAAGAGTGCTTTATTAAAAATTTCTTATAATACTTCATGTATAATTCCTCACTTTTCTGTTGAATGTTTAGAAAAATATTCCTTATGGTACTCTCTTAATTGTTCATTGTCTATATGGGTGTATATTTGTGTAGTAGAAAGATCAGAATGACCAAGTAATTTTTGGACAGTACGTAGATCAGCACCTCCAGCAAGCAAATGAGTTGCAAAAGAATGTCTTAGAGTATGAACCTTTGCCTGTATACCAGTTTTTACCTCAAGGTCTTTAAAATTTTTCCATATGCCTTTACGCGAAAGCTGATTACCACAATAATTTACAAAAACCCAAGGAATATTTTTGTTTTTTACAAGTTGTGGTCTCCCATTATTAAGCCATTCTTCTAAGTGATTTTTAGCTTGGATACCAAAGGGAACTAATCTTTCTTTATCCCCTTTTCCACTTACCCAAAGAATCTTCTCATGAAGATGTACATGTTGCAAAAGCAACTGAGAGACTTCACTTACGCGCAACCCAGATGAATAGACGAGCTCAAAAAGTGCTCTATCTCTAAGCCCCACTGGTTTAGAAGTATCAATAGCAGCAAGCAATTCATCTACCTGCTGAACGCTTAATACTCGTGGCAAAGAACGTTTTGCACGGGGACGCTCCAAAAGCATTGCATGGTTTTCAGTCCAAATACCGATTCTGCATAAATATGAACCAAATGAACGCAATGCAGAAATATCTTTTGCAATAGTCACTTCATTCGTTTTTGATTTCCGCCAAACAAGATAGTGTAATAAATCTTGCACTTTAAGCGTTGTATAATTGCGTTTTTTTTCAGTGCACCAGTTTAAAAACTCATTTACAGCAATTCTATATGTTTCTGCTGTAAGTTCTGCAAGACGCTCAACGGTCAAAAGATCTATATAATAACTATCAAGTACAGAATATGTATTACTCACAATACAAAACCAATATATAATTCACTATTAATCATCACCTAACGAAATTCTGTTTTTACGTAAAACTGCAGGAATATCTATGTCCTTGCTTTCTGAAGACAATGGGATTTCACGTTTTATAGATTTTGAAACTTTATTGTCATAACGCGTATCTGAAGATGTATCAGCTTTTGTGCTTTTATTAATATTTTCCCATTGACTAAATGAAACAAGATTTCCTTCACTTGAAAAACCCGTTTTTTTAGATGTCGTGTTCGATGCAGAAATTTCACTAGACTGGGCATAAATTGGAGTCTTTTTTTCAGCACGGTCTTCAGCAAATCCTGTTGCAATAACTGTAACTGAAACATCTTCACCCATAGTTTCTTCTATTGTTTGACCATAAATAATATGAACATCAGGGTCTGCTGTTTCAGCAATTAAACCTACAATATCGTTTGTTTCAGTAAGTGTAAGCGTTTCTCCACAGGTAATGTGTATGAGTATGTTTTGCGCTCCTTCTATATGAGAATCTTCGAGAAGCGGATTGCTAATAGCTGATGTTGCAGCATCTACAGCACGATTCTCACCACTACCAGTTCCCACGCCTAAAATTGCATCGCCTTTGCCCTCCATGGTAGTTTTTACATCCGCAAAATCAATATTTACCTCTCCTGGCTGGGTAATAAGGTCTGAAATCCCTTGTACTCCTTGTCGCAAAACATCATCGGCAACAAGAAAAGCTTGTTTTATAGGAGTATTTTTATCTACAATTGAAAGAAGGTGTTGGTTTGGAATAATAATAAGGGTATCTACTTCTGCATGTAATTTTTCGACACCTTCTTCAGCAATATACATTTTCTTTTTGCCTTCAAACCCAAATGGTTTTGTAACAACACCAACAGTAAGAGCTCCTTGCTCACGAGCTATTCTAGCTATTACTGGTGCAGCACCAGTTCCTGTACCACCGCCCATACCCGCAGTAATAAAAACCATATCAGAACCTTTTAAAATATTTGCAATTGTTTCAATGTCCTCCTCTGCAGCTGCAGCGCCAATTTCTGGTTTTCCCCCTGCACCTAATCCACCTGTTAGTTTTTGACCAATACCTATTTTTTGCGGTGCATTAGAATTATTTAATGCTTGCAAATCTGTATTTGCCACAATAAAGTCGACACCCTGAATACCAGCAGCAATCATCCGATTAACTGCATTTGAACCACCACCACCAGCACCTATAACCTTAATAACGGTCGGACTGGCTGCTTGGTCTCCCATTACTGAAAAATCCATCATTTATTATAACTCCTGTCCCGGTATTCCCACCCCGGTAGTATTTTTCTAAAAGAATTCGCTAAAAAAACTTTTTATTTTTTCACCTATAGAATTATTATGTTTGCGTTTTTTTTCTGCATTACTATTTTTTCTATTGTATAATTGTTCTTTGTTTTCTACCAATAATCCAATAACTGTCGCATATTCGGGAGTTCTGTATTTTTCAACTAACCCGCCCAAATTGGTTGGTAATGCAATTCTAACATTTTCTGTTTTAAATTTCTGCGAAGTGAGTTCTGTTATCCCAGGCAGAAGAGCCCCTCCACCGGAAAGGATAACACTCCCGTTAAGACGTTGCTTTTTTACCTGTGGCGGCAGTTTTTCCATAAGAAGATCAAATATTTCTTCTATGCGTGACTGAATAATTAAAGCAATTTCACTCCTTTTAATTTCTTGAGGAGCATTGCCTGCTATTCCAGGAATAATAATTGGCTCACTATCATCAACAAGAGACTCCCAACAACAGCCATCCGTTCTTTTTATACTTTCTGCTGTTTCAAACGAAACACCTTTTACTAATGAAATATCATTTGTAACATGAAAGCCTCCTGCCGGAACAGAAACCGCACACATTGGTGTTCCATCAACAAGTATGAGTCCATCTGTAGTCCCAGCGCCTAAATCTATAATAACTGAACCAAGTTCTTTTTCATCTTTAGTTAGCACTGCCTGGGCAATTGCAAGTGTCTTTAGCATAACCCCTTCAATACCATAACCAGCACGTGCAGCACATCTTAAAAAATTTTGTGTTGCTGTTCCTGAGCTTGTAAAAATACAAACTTCTGCTTCAAGACGCACGCCAAGCATGTTTAATGGGTCTGGGATGCCACCTTGACCATCTACAATATACGAACGCGGTACAACATGAAGTATTTGCCGATCAAGAGGAATATTTACAGCTTTTGCAGCTTCTATAACACGATCTATATCTGTTTGAGTAATTTCACGACTACCTCGTCCTTTTGCAGTAATTGCAACAAGTCCTTTTGATAAAAGACTTTCTATTTGCGAACCACCAATAGCAGTGTAACAATTTTCAACCTCAATTCCCGCCATTTGTTCGGCAGAATCGACTGCTTTTTTTATTGACTGAACTGTAGCCTCAATATTAACAATAAGACCACTTCGCAAGCCCGTTGAAACAGACGTACCTATGCCTGTAATAATTAATTGCCCATTTTCTGACAACTCACCAATAACTGCGCGAACGTTGGCAGTTCCAATATCGAGGCCTACAATAATTTCACTCAAACTAGCCCCCTTCCCTTAAACCTTGTTGTTTGTTTTATATGAAACAGAACCATATCGTAAGTCAACCTCACTTATATTGGGTTCGATTGTATTTAAAACATCTAGAACAACCATCATATACTGCAATGACTCTAGGGTCAAATTACGATCCATGCGAACCCTTATTTGCGAATTAATTGGATACATAAGCAATTCAAAATCTCCGTATAACTTAGGAGAAATATGTATTTCTGACAAAGCTGAAAAATATTCTGGGTTATTACTTTGAATTTTTGCAATTTCTTCTAGCAATGGAATGTATAAACTATTTAAACGTTTCCCTTCAGTTGCAACTTCAAGCGGTAAACCAGTAAGCAAAGGAGTATGCGTTGACAGCACAGCACTCCCTTTATTAAACAATACACCTTTTTTGTCTATTTGAACAGGTACTGTTCTACCATTTAATTCTGCCAATGTTACAGCAACAGCTTCTCGTGATTGAATTGTAATACATATTTTGTCAGGAAACTTTTTTTCTACCTTTGCATCTAAAACAGCTGAATTAGAAGCAATAATAGCAGATGCCATACCTACGTTGAAGTTCAACCACGTATGACCACAGGACTGTTCAAGTTGATTTTTAAATTCGCTTGCAAGACTTTTGCTTACCCCTTTAAAAATAACAGTTGCTGGTTTAGAACAAGGAACCACAATACTATAGATTCCAATTTCTACAAAAACAACAAGAACAAGTATTCCAATTAGAATTTTAAGACTTTTTATACGATTACTACCTGTTTTTCTTCCTTTTTTTTCAACATTATTTTGTTGTGTACAAAATTCTGTGTAATCCGTATACACTAGATCACTCATAATACCTGCCCTCAATTTTATTTTTTCTAGAAATATTTATAATTAACCCGCAAAAACACAAGGTAACAATCATTGACGAACCACCTGCTGAAAAAAACGGCAAGGGGATGCCTGTTGAAGGAAAAGCCCCACACACAACACCTGTATTAATAAGAGACTGCATTATAATGCAAATACCACTACCTAATGCTACAAAAGCACTAAAACGATCAGCTGCCTGTAATGAAATAATAATAACCCGCCATGAAAAAACACCTATGAGACCAAAATAAATAAGAACACCTATAAAGCCCATTGACTCAGCCCATCCAGCAAATAAAAAATCTGCTTGTACTTCAGGAATAGCATTTATACGTGATAACCCACTAATACCTTTTCCGATGAACCCACCTGAGCTAATTGCCGATTTTGCTGCTGCTAATTGATAATTAACTCCCTGAACATCAAAACTATGATGGAAAAAACCTATCAAACGCTGTACACGGTATTCTTCAGTAAAAATAAGTAAAAAAACGACTGGTACAGCCATTATAAACAGCATTACAAAATACCGAAATTTAACACCTGAAATCCATGCCATTAAAACGCCCAATAACAATAAAAACATGGCAGTTGAAAAGTCGCGTTGAGCATATACCGCTAGAACAAACATGCTAATTCCAAATAACGCCTGATACCACGACGTGCTTACATCTAGGCCTTTATCAGCTTTTTTGGCAAATAAATTTGCTAGAAATATAACGAGTACAAACTTTGCTGTTTCTGACGGCTGAAAAGAAATAGCATTTCCTATTTTGATCCAACGCCGTGCACCATTGCTTTCATATCCAATACCAGGAATTGCAGTAAGCAAACAAATTACAAGACTACCCAAAAACAAAAAGGGTAACATTTTCCGTAAAAAACGCATATCAATCCAAATTAAACCCAGCATAAGAATGAGACCAAACCCAATTGCCTTAAATTGATGTATTACAAAATAGAAGGGGTTAGAAAAAAGCCCTCTTCCCCCATTTGTAGAAGCAAAAAGTGTAACCATACCTAAACTTAGTAATATGGTGGTTATCAATAAAAAAGGAGTGTCAAATTTACTGCTGTTTATGGGTTTCTTTGCATAAAGAGTAAAATCAGACATCTATGCCTCCGTTTTCTTTACAAACACAAGGCAACAAGGGTATAAAACGCTCAAGCCTTATTCCTCTAGAAGCCTTAAGTAATACAAAGTCATCTTTTGCAATTACACGTTCTAAATACCCTTTAGATTTTTGTATTGATTCATCAGATATATTTTCTATACAATAAACACGTTTTGTAGTTTTTTTACTATGTTTATATGCCTTGCATATTTCTTTACCGACAAAGACAATATAATCAGCGCTACTTTGCAAAGCCCGTTCGCAAACTTGCCTATGCACATTAGAAGAATTATCGCCAAGCTCTAACATATCACCAAGAATAAAAATTTTTTTACCTTTAACATCTGTTTTATCACATAATTCAATAGCTTCTGACATAGACTCAAAATTTGCATTATAGCAATCTTGCACAATAGTACAATGTCCATTAATAATTTGGCTGCGTCCAAAAAGCGGCTTATTCTTTTCTATACCTAAAACAATTTCTGCAGTATCTAATCCCATGTATTTGGCGACAGAAATTGCAGCCAATGCATTATAAAAATTATACATCCCAGGTAATATAAGAAATGTTTTTTTATTATCAATTACAAATTCAGTTCCCCTAATACCC
>DASRMY010000037.1:0-2156 GCA_035647695.1 Treponemataceae bacterium
TGATTCTAGACGAAGTTCTATTTTTTTCTCTTCTCGATGCATTACATCAACAGAAATGTCATAACCCATCTTTGTAACAACTGTCGTGATGAAAGTTACAATTTCTTTTTCAAAATCATCTTGGGGAAGGGGATTTCCAAAGACTTTTTTCTGTGTTTTTTTAGCAGCTTCAACAGGAATATCACTAGAAATGTCACTGACGATTTTTTTTCCATCAGTGTGTACACGGATTTTCACAAACCCTTTTTTAAAAAGAGAATTTTTTTGTGTTTCCATAATTTCTACATCAAATTCTTCTCTTTCTAAACCAAGTTCTTGAACAGCAAGTTCAATTGCTTCTTTTTCGGTTTTACCCTCAAATTCAAATATCATATAAATACCTCACGGTTAAAATTTTTCTTCTTTTCAAAAATAAAGCTAGGTCAATAATCTGAGCTTTATTTTTTCTTTTTTGGCGAAAATGCTGGGATAATATTTCCTTCAATTTCTGCTTTTTTTTCTTTCATCATTTTATTTATAGCAAGCTGTTGCACCAATTGCAGTAAGTTACTTATTGTCCAATACAGCAACAAACCTGCTGGTGCATTGTAGAAGATAAAAAAGAAAAAGAGCGGCATCCCCATTGTCATTATTTTCATTTGTGTTGCATTTGCCCCAGCGGCTGCATTACTTTGGGTAATTTTTCCAAACAATAATTGCGAAATTACATAAATCACAGGCAATAATCGAAGGTGATTTCCCAAAAATGGCAAGGAAAATCCTAAAACATATAGAGAATCGCCTTGAGAAAGATCTGGAATCCATCCAGGAATAAACATAGCTCCTCTAAATTCAAAATAATTGTTAAATAGATTGAACATCGCAATAATTAAAGGAAATTGTATAAGCAAGGGAAGGCAACCCATCATGGGATTATAGCCCGTTTCTTTATAGAGTTTTGCAAGTTCAATATTGAGCTTTTCTGGTTTTCCTTTATACTTATCTTGAATTTCCTTCATTTGCGGTTGTATTTCTTGCATTTTCAAGGTAGAAACAGAACTTTTTTTGGTAAGAGGAAATAAAGCAAGTTTCAAAAGTATCGTCATAAGGATAATAGAAACACCCCAGTTGGGAATAATCTTATAAAAAACTTGCATAATCGCTTTCATAAAAATTTCAAGCCAAGATAGAATTCCAGAAGATTGCAAGCTATCATCAAAACGGATATTTGAAAGTCCCCAGTTATTTTCTGATAAAAGATTATATTTTTTTAAGTCCTTATCTGTTCGTGGCCCCACATAAATATAATAGGTATCTTTATTGTTTTTTTGAGAAATAGCATTTCGAGTCAAGAAAACTTGCGCATTCGTATAGTCATTTTTTTCTATTTTTGTGGAATACAGCGAGGGTCCCATTGTTTCTGGGTTTTGTGGATGCACTAAAATAGTAAAATATTTACCCGCAATTCCTGTCCATGTGTAGGGATTGCTATATTCTTTTGTTGCATTATCTCCCAAAAGCTGTTTTTTTCTTTTATCTTTTGTATACGACATAAAGGTTCTATTTTCATAGCGATCCTTTTTTTTGTCATAATATGGCCCTATTTGCGGAGATGTACGCAGAGTATAGGCTTTTCCATTTAGATTTAATTCAGAAAATGCAGAATTGCTATTTTCTAATCCGTCTATAATTACATCAAGCTGAAATAAATAATCATCTGGATGAAAGGTATATTGTTTTATTAAAGTAAAGGTATCAAAAGAGCCGTCGGCCTTTGCAAGTCGAAATTTTTTATAAAAGCCATAGGTATAGTCATTTATTTTATTTACTTGAAAAAGGTCATCGATAATTTTGCTATTATAGGAACCAAAGGAAAGGGAAAACGCACGATTTATTTCAGAAATAGAATCTGCCATTTGCACGCCTTTGTCGCCGTCCAAGTGATTTTTTAGCTCAAAATCGACAATATCTCCACCACGGTTTGAAAGAGTAATCTTCGCATTATTCGTTTCTATAAGAAACTTTTCTTCCGAAATAGAAACTTCTTCAGCAAAATCTTCTAAATGCACCATTTTTTCAAGATTATTTTGTGCATTTTCTTCGTTTGCAATGAAGGGTCGATCTTCTAGATCCCTTACTACTTCTTCAACAGGATAATCTACAGGGGGATTTAAATA
>DASRMY010000038.1:0-2254 GCA_035647695.1 Treponemataceae bacterium
AAATAGAATATATTTTTTCGCGAGAGGAAAGGTCTACATTAGCAGTCGGCTCATCGAGCAATAAGATTTTTGGATGCGCTACAAGCGCACGTGCAATAAGCATTCGTTGAAATTCACCACCTGACAATTCTCCAATCTGACGATTAGCTAGTTTTTCTATGCTAAAACGTTCTAGTTGATGCATAGCTAATTCTTTTTGCCCTGTTGAATAACTGTGAAAAGGATGTAAAGATCCTTTTAGCAATCCGGTTTTAACTACTTTTAAAACCGAAACGGGAAAACGCTTATCAACAACAGAAAACTGTGGAACATAGCCAATCATTTGGTTGTGTTTGCAACAATCACATCCAAAGACTTTTGCGCTCCCTTTTTGAGGTTGTATAAAGCCAAGAATAACTTTTAGTAAGGTTGATTTTCCCCCTCCATTCGGCCCCATAACACCTAAAAAGTCTCCATCCCTAACTGAAAGAGTTATGTTTTTAAGAGCTATGGTACTTCCATACGAAACTGAAACATTTTTAATTTTAATTGCTAAGGTATCTTTTGTATGCTGTTTTTTCATCTATTGGCTGTCCTTAATAAGGTGTGCCATTTTACGAAGGTTTTCTGAATAATCCGCTGCTAAGGGATAAAGTGGCACAGCAATGCCTCCTATTTCTTCTGCAAACGCTCGAGATTGTACACTATGAATTTCATCTTGGTAAAAAATAGTTTTTATGCCGTTTTTTTTTGCAAAATCAATTAATTTTATAAGGGTTTGCGGAGAAGCATCATGTCCTTCATTTTCTAACGCATACATGTGCAAACCAAAATCATCAGCAAAATAACCAAATGATGGATGAAAAACAATAAAACTTTTATTTTTTACTGGCGATAGAATATGTACTATATCCCGTTCAAGTTTTTGTAATTCACTAATGTATGCATCTGCATTATCTTTATATTTTTTTGCATTAGAAGGGTTTAGGTTAATAAGATTTTCGGCAATTGCGGATACCATAACTTGCACACGTTTTGGTGACAGCCAAATATGAGGATCGCGTAAACCTTTAGCATTTGCTTTCTCATTTAAACTCATGTGTTCGTTAATAAACCGTTGAGGATATTCTTTTGCAACAATGTGATCAAGGCTTACTCTTTTTATCGCGGGAGAAAGGCTTTTAAGGATACGTTCTTCAGCTGGAACACCAATTGTAAAACAAATTTTTGCCTTACTAAGATGTCTTTTTTCTTGAGGACCGAGTTCATATGACGATGGGTTATACCCTGGTGGAATAAGAGTAATAACGTCAAAATCAGCACCACATATTTTTTTTACAAAACTTGCTTCAGGCACAATAGAAACAGCTACTATATTTTTTTGTTTTGAGCTTTCTTGTATTTTTTTATTGCACGAAGCACAAAGTAAAACAGTAAAAAGCCCCAAGACCATAAGAAATAGAAATTTTCTATGCGTAATGTTTTTCATAACCCAAGTATACCAACCTTATGAATTTAAGATACACAATTTTGTTGCTTTAGTGTATACTACGTGAATATATAAAAACAATAAAGCTTAGAGTTAGGAGTTTTACTATGAAAGATTTTAAATTAAATACAATTTATGCCGTGCGCCGTGCAAATTTAGCTACCTGGATGGCAAAAGAAGGTATTGGCGCTGTTATGTTTCAAGATACGCAAGATTTACGATCCTCTAACGTTCGTTATTTTACTGGTCATCCAATGGATGCTATTTTTGTTCTGGCTGTTGACGGTTCTAGTATTCTTTGTCCATGGGACATTAATCTTGCAAACGAAAAAGCATACGTAGACAAAATAGTCCCTTTAAATAAATTTGATAGAAAACCTGTTTTAGCATTAAAAGAACTCTTAAAAACATTACAAGTTCCCTCAGATTCAAAAATAGAAATTCCAAAAACTACCGCCTATCCTCAGTTTTTACATTATGTTGACCAACTTAGTAATATGCACATTATTTGTCGTGAAGAAGGTTCGGCTACCATGGTGCAAGCCATGCGTGCAATTAAAGATGATTATGAACTCAGTTGCATCCGTAAAGCCGCAGACACAGCAAATAACATAATAGATTTAATAGAAAATCAGACTAAATCGAATACTATCAGAACAGAAACCGACGTCGCATTACTCATAGAAAAAGAACTTCGTAAAGCTGGATGTGAAAAAACAGGGTTTGAGACATTGGTTGCAGGACCTGAAAGAAGCTGGGGAATCCACTGTTTTCCAGGATATACTG
>DASRMY010000039.1:0-7261 GCA_035647695.1 Treponemataceae bacterium
TGTCTATTAAGCTTTTTGTTGTCTGTTGTTCTTGTTTGATTATCAATTTCTCTATAGTTAACATCTAAAACATGAATAAGAGCAATCATTTGTTTTTCATATGACACTCCCATAGTCTGATACCATTCTTCTTCTTGGCATTCCTTAAACATGTAGATTATTGCATCTCGATAATCTCTATAATTTTCAAATGCATGAGCTGCCATTTCTTTTATTTTTTGGGTATGGCCAGCATTTATTAGCTTTGTAAGCATGTCTTTTTTTAGAACAGTAGGGAACAAGCGAATATATTCTTCTTCCCAATTAGGCAATAATTCTTTAATACATGTTAAAAAATCAGGGCGTAAGCTGGTGTTCCTTGTGTCTTTTAATGACAGATACAAAGCATTTTTGTTCTCTATTTCATTGTATAGTTGTTCGAATGTGTAGCTGAGATTAGGGTTAAAAGCAGGATGTTTTGCTGAAATACGTCTAATTACTAAATAAGCACCTATAGTTTGTTCTGTAACTGTCGAAAAAGCCTTTAAGAAACCAATAAAGTAGTTAACCATTTCGGCAAAATGCTCGCTTGTTGTGTCAGCTTCTTCGTCAAATCGCATAAGAATGTCTATACGAGCAAAAAACTGTTTTTGAGCTTTAAATTCGTCAGATAACTTTTCTTCTTGTGAAATAGCACGATCACGTACTAAATAATGTGTGATATCATCTGGGTTAACACCAAACGTTGCATCGCTATGAAGAATTTTGCGTGATGCTGTGCTCCAACTTGTCCATTCCCCAGGTGTAAGTATTCCAGGTACTAATTCTGCTTTAACTCGTTTAAAATCACAATTATTATCAAAACTTTTTATAATAGTTTTTAAAGCCCAGGTTTTATCTTCTTTAACCATTTTTACTAATTCTTCTTTTGATTTAATTGCTTTTAACACCCAAATATGGTCTTTCGCAAGTGGTTGTAGGGCTTCTACAGCCATTTTAAGTGTCATTTTTCGTATACCGTGTTTTCGTCCAAAATTAATTTCTATTTCGTTGTCCACGACAGAACGTATTATACCTACTCCCCAAGAGCGGTGGAAAACAAAGTTTTTTGCGTCAAATGAGATGTGTTTTTCAAAATCACTAATTGCTTCAAAAACGTTACGCCAATTTTGTGTGAGGTTAGATACACGTATATAATCGTCAAGTTTACTGTGATCGGCATATTTACCGCGATATGTTTCAATTATTTCTTTTCGAGCCCAGGAGTCTTTGTCATTTATAGTAAGCAAGAGTTTTAATATATCAATACAAATATCCCATTCTTCATTGTCTTTATAATAAGTGTATAGCTCCTGCATAAGCAAAGCGCTTTTATTATTACTAAACTGCTTTGCAACCTTGCGCTGAACTAAATAGAAAAAGTCTATTTCTTCAGGAACCATTGCAACAAGAATAGACCACATTTCTTTTACTGCTGTCGTAGAACCTTTGTTTACATAGCGTAATAAAGCTTTTTTATAATATTCAATTGCAGTTTTTTTGTCATCATTTTCCATGGCTTTTTCTGCAAGTAGCTTAACAATATCAGCTTCTTTATAATCAAGACGCACTATATTTTCGTATAGTTCCCATACGTTTTCATTGTTAGATGCTTTATAACAATCTGCAAGAGTACGTAGGGCAAATTTATTGCCTTCGTCCTCACTGATAATTGTTTCGCAAAGGTATTCTACTATAGTTGTTTTATGATTGTCTTGAAAAATTGTAACCAATGTTACTAATGTAGAATTATCAAGTGTTTTCTTTTTTAAGGCAAGCATACCTGAAATATATAAGGCTATAATACTGTTTTTTGAATGGGTAAGATGTTCGTCGCAGAGTTCTTTTATTTCATCGCTACAATTTTCTTCACGAGCTTTTTCCAATAAGGTGGAGAGTTCAATAAAGTTGTTTTTTGAATAATTTGAAATGGCTGCACGTGTCCATTTTTCTTCGTTCAGCATATCCTGAACTTTTTTTGTTAGTGCTTCAGACATTTTCGATCTCCTATTACTGGACTATAACGTGTATTTTTCATAAATTGTACGATCCAGTAGTTTAATTTTAAGCAAATTTTCGTTGATTTTGTCACGGTCACCATCAATTGTTACATAATGGTCTATGAGCCAAAAATAATGATTAATAAGCCGAGGAATGAGTAACGAAGGATCACTCTCAGCTTCCTTTAAGTCATTTTCAAGAGCAAATATAGCCTGTCTAAGCTTCCCTACTTCTAAGGCACGTAATTCACGTTTTACAGTGAAAACACTAAACAATACCCCATAAACTGGAATCCACTCTGATAAAACAACATCTTTATATCCAAGCCGAGCAACTTGTTCTGTAAGTCTGTGTATTAGCTCAGACTCTAAAAAGTCATTGTCAACTTTAGAAGCATTAATAAAATATGCTTCTCTAAATAAAACTTTGGCATTTTTTTCTTCACCGCATAAGGCATAGCAATCAGCCATGTCTGCAAGAATTTCTGCCGAATTTGGAGTTACCGCATTAGATTCATTTAAATAATGCAGCGCTTTTTTGTAATCTCCTAAAATCTTATGACAAACACCTGTCTTGCGTAAAATCTCATGGCGATGAGGAGCAACATTCTCTACAAGTATAGACTCATAATTTTCGAGTGCGAGTGTAAAAATTCCACGTTTACACGCATACATCGCAGGCTCAGATATGTATTTTTTATCTCTAGAAATAAAAGCAGTAAAAACTTTCCATTGTTGTAAATAATTTTCACCACGTTGATATGCTTCTGAAAAATCTTGAATTTTTTCGATAACTCCACACCAAAAATTAGCACATTTTAGTGTAAAAATTACTTCGCGATTTTCAAGATCGTCAGAAAGAATATCTTCAAGCAAGCTTTTTGCTTCACGAGGATTACCTCTTTTAAGTGAATCAAATGCTTTTGATAATTCTAAAGCTGTTTGTGTTATCATAAGCAAATTTATTATTACAGATAAGGAAATTTTAGTCAATTAGTGCATAAATATAAATGGTGCAAAGTTTATATACTTTTTTTGCATAAAGTGTCAAGCCCCTAGATGCCTTTAGCAGTATAAAAAAAATCTATTTACTTAATCCACCTTGTCTGGTACTATGGTAAACATGAAGAATTGTTTACTTGCACCTTCTATTTTATCAGCTGATTTTGCTAATTTATCTTCTTCAATACGGCAAATAGAACTGGGTGGTGGAGACTGGGTTCACATAGATGTTATGGATGGCTCTTTTGTACCTAATCTTACTATTGGACCACCTATAGTAAAGGCTATTAGACCTATTACTGATAAAGTTTTTGATGTACATCTTATGATAGATAATCCAGATAGACTTTTTGCCGATTTTGCTTTAGCAGGAGCAGATTATATAACCTTTCATTGGGAAAATGTCATACATCATCATCGCCATATACAGCAAATACATGCACTTAAGAAAAAAGCTGGTATTTCTATAGTCCCTTCTACACCGGTAAGTGTATTAGAGGAGGTTTTGCCATATGTGGATCTTGTCTTGGTTATGGCTGTTAATCCAGGGTTTGGCGGGCAAGAATTAATTACATCTTGTTTAAAAAAAGTAGAAGATCTTGTGCAAATACGCAATAAAAACAACTATACATATTTGGTGTCCGTAGATGGCGGAGTTAATAATAGCACACTGCAAAGCGTTCTAGATACAGATTTAGATGTGGTGGTTTCCGGTTCTTCTTTTTTTTCCGGAACATTAAAATGGGAACAATAGTATGAAAAAAACAGTTTTATTTTGTTGTATAGTATTTATTTTTTCAACAATTCAAATTTTTGCTCACACTTCGAGTGCTGCTACTCAGATACGTGCAAGTGAAAAAGAGACAGACAAGTTATATGCTGCTGTTCTTGATGATGCAGATGTACTTATACAAGGCCTCGAAGCGTATAAAACAGGTGATTGGAATACAGCTTTGTTTTTTTTACGTAAGGCAGTAAGTGACCCTCAGTACTCTACAGCAGACACTTGGTATGTTATGATTATGGCAGAAATGTTTGCTGGTGATTATACAAATGTGTTACGAGATGCAAATCTTTTTATAGAACGATTTTCCGACAGTGTTTTTGTTTCTCAAGTACAGTATCAAAAAGCTCGGGCTTATTTTGGTATGGCTGATTATAATCAAGCAATAATAAAGTTTTCAGCTTTTTGCGAAAAATGGCCGCAGCATGAGCTTTATGTATCAGCTCTGTTTTGGACAGCGGAGTCTTTATTTCAATTATATCAATTTAAAGAATCTAAAATTCTTTTTAATAAAATAGTCCAAAAATACCCTTTAAGCTCTAAGCGTGTAGAAGCAGAATATCGATTAGAACTATTAAACCAACGTGAACGTGAAGAAAAACTCTTATATCTTTTACGAGTAACTGGAGAAGAATATTTAGCAATACGGGAAGATTATGAGCGAGAATTAGCAATATATGAAAGTGAAGAATCAATAGTTATTAGAGATGAGTTTTTAGAAATGCAAAAACAAATAGATGATCTTACTATAGAGGTTGCAAAATTACAGGCAAAAAACGACGATTTGGATGAGAAAAATCATCTGCTTAGAACAGCCACAGCCGAAGCAGTCGATGATTTAAAAAAGGCAGCAAGAGACTATCAATCATATTTTTCAGACTCTGATGCTACAGCATCAGTAGAAAGCGGCATACGTGACGAGCCTTCTGTTATATCAGTTTATGAAGGCTCGAGTGCCTTAGACGAATTATTAAAAAAAGCAGCGGAGCTTGAAAAACTCTTAGAAGAACAGGGAGAAAAATAATATGAAAAACAAGCGACTTGTTTTATCTGTTTTTTATATGTGTTTCTTTTTTTCACTAACCTGTGCTTCACCAATAGATTTTAGTTGTGGAAACATTCGTATAACAGTCGAAGAATATACGGGTGCGGTTTCTTTATACCGTAAAATTAATCCTGAAATAATAGAGGATGAAAAAAAACAAGATGAGTTAACAAAAGAAGATAATACAGAGTCACCAATAATAAAACGCTATACAGGAGCAGCAGGAACAAAATTTGGTGCATTACCAGAATCATCATATATACTTGCAAAAGAAAAAGACACGGCAGATAAACGCATACAATGGGAACCGCTCCTAGATACAAGCCGCTATACTTCAAATACTGCGTATTATGTACTATTAGATTCTGGTGTTTTTAAATTAGCAAGAAGCGCTTCTATGCAAATAGATGCATCAGTAAATGCAAAAGAAAACACTGTTAGAGTTGACTTTACATTAAAAAAGATAGCCAAAATTACAGTACTCATGCATGTGTTTTCATCTAAGCCTGATGTGCCTGCCGATAGCATTCACGTAGAACTAATTATGAAAAACCTAAAAGACACAGAGTCCTTTATGGCAATAAAAGCTGTGTATGATACCTACCTAGGAGAAGGTTTTAAATATCATTTTTCTACCGCAAACAAGGATGCTATAGATTCAGAAATAGTCTTTGAAGATATGAGCACCGAAAAATGGATTTGTTCACAAAATGCTACAGCCTCAATACGGTTTTTGCTGCATGGGGATACAATTACTTCTCCCCGGAGTGCTACTCTTGCTAATAAAGACGTTTTTTTAACAAACACATGGCAACCACCTGCTAAGATTGGCCGTCGGTTTAATTCTTTGTTTTCATACAATAATTCTGCACTTTCTATAATATGGAAACCTGTATATGTTGCTTCTGAAAAAACTGCCGTGTTAGGCTATTATATAACGACCTCAGAGCGAGGGGCTGAACCAGCAGCCTATGAAAATGTGAAGGCAGCTATGAAAAAAGAGACTGTTGCTATGACAGGCTCTACTATAGAAAGCTCCGATGCTTTTATAGATTATGAATATATACAAAAACTTTTAAACCGTATTGAACAATTGGGTTTAGAGCCTGATAAAGCAGACCCAACCGAAATTGAATACCTAAAAAGAGAAGTTGAAGATATAATTCAGCAACTGGAACAGTAAAATGGCGCGAAAAACCACACCACTTGAAAAAGCACGAAAAGCACTTAATAGACATAGATTTACAGCTGTTGTCAAAATACTAGAGCCGTTTGTTATTGACTATAGAGAATCGTTTGATTTTCATTACATTCTTGGAACAGCATGTTTATATTTGGGAGATATAGGTGGTGCGGAGCTTTATTATAAAAGAGCTCGACGTATAAAAATAACAGATCCAAACCTTATTAATGCGCAAGCCGTGTTGTTTTTGCGCCGAGGTGAGGTTGATAAAGCTGTAGAATATTATCTAGAAGCACAGGAATACGACCCCACTAATGCAACCGCGCAAAAAGGTCTAGATTTTATACGAAAAAACAGTTCGCCCGAACGCATACAAGCTGCAATTATAAATAACACTATAGAAAATTTGTATCCACGATGTGCAAATTCACCTTTGTCAAAAATTGCTTTAAGTGCAGCAGTTTTTATAACAATTTTTATTGTTTCTTATTATTTTGTTTTTCCACGTATTAGTACGCCAAAGATGCAACGAGCTGATTTGACAGATTTGGTTTTAACCATAGAAGATCAGCGTAATTCTTTGGAAACAGATTTAACAACATCAAAATATAGATATATTCTTAGTGCTGAACAGATTACCAGCTCATATGCAAAAGCGCAAAAGTATTTTCAAAACTATCGCGATAATGCGGCTCAAGTAGAAGTAAACAGGATTCTTAATTCTAATGCATCTGCTGCTGTACGACAAAAAACCCGCTTACTTATGGAATATTTTGAAAAACCAGGGTTTGACACAATTACTGATGTTTACACCTACAAAGAAGTAGCAGAAGAACCATATTTATATTTAGATTGTTGGGTTGTATGGTCAGGCAG
The DNA here is from genome assembly GCA_035647695.1 of Treponemataceae bacterium. GTDB lineage: Bacteria > Spirochaetota > Spirochaetia > Treponematales > Treponemataceae > CETP13. Next base: position 6,909 of record DASRMY010000039.1, read on the forward strand.
AATCACAAATGCAAAAGAAACAACATATGAATATTATTGCGATTTTCTTGTAGGATATGATAGTATGAAACAAATGGACGGTCTTGTGCCATTAGTTTTGGAACAGCCAGTTGTTATTAATACTACACAACCACTGACTGTTTTAGCAAAAATTGGTATACAAAACAATAAAATCTTTTTAAAGGGTAGTTCTATTTACCAATCAATAAAAAATAAATAACACAGGTTTGCTGCCTATAGTGCGGAAAATTGTGTTACAAGCACCTAATTACTAATGGGAGGGAAAGGTGGCAAAAGTGACAAACGAATTTAATTCTTCTGGCAATTCAGCCGAAAAAAACCAAGCTTTAGAA
>DASRMY010000040.1:0-3994 GCA_035647695.1 Treponemataceae bacterium
CTTTTTATACTAATAATACAATTCATTAGCTAATAAGGTTACACCTTCTACTATAGCTTTATGTTCTTCTATCGCAATACGTGCATAAAGACTTTCCACTGTATCATCAGCTAACACAGGCACTTTTTTTTGCAGTAATATACGACCAGTATCGCAGCCGTGATCAACAAGATGAATGGTGCATCCACTTTCTTTTTCTTGCGCTGCAAGAACAGCCCTGTGTACGTTATTTCCCCACATACCTTCCCCGCCAAATTTAGGCAATAAGGCAGGATGTATGTTTATAATTCGTCCTGAATATTTGTCTAAAAAAGGCCCAGCAAGCACTGTTAAAAAACCAGCAAGCACAACTGCATCGATATTATAAGATGTGCAAAGTTCAAGGCATCTATTAGAAACGGCAAGACGTTTTTCGCTTTGGCTTGCATTTTTAGCAATTTCAGAGCCCATTATCGCATAAGGGCTAACAACTTCCGATGAGATTTGAGCTTTTTCAGCTCGTTGTAATGCATAGGAAGATTTTTTATCGCAAAAGACACAAGAAATATAATACGGACAAAAAGATGGACCCAAACTTTTTTCATTATCTATAAGAGCTTGAAGATTGGTTCCACCACCAGATGCTAGTACTGCAATATTCACGGTATAGTTTCTCCTGTTTTATGTGTCAAATATAACAGATTCCTTATTTTCACCCTTTCCTTCTGTTTCATCAATATACCCAATTTTGTATGCTTTCATTTTTGCACAACTATGTGCATCAGAACTTTTTGAAAATGTTTTAAATGCACTTAGAACCTCGTCTGCTTTGCTTGAGTCTATTGCAAGTATAAAGCCTATTCCCATATTAAAAGTATTATACATACGTTTAGAATCTGCACCACGTCGTATTAGTTCTGGAAAAATACCTGGTATTTTCCAAGAGCCTACTTTTATATGAGCATTTAATGCTTTTTTACCCGATTTTTCGCGTTTTTTATTTGCTACTGGAAACATTCGTGGTATGTTTTCGTAAAAGCCACCGCCTGTTATATGTACCATTCCGTGAACAGCCGAACGTAACGTTTCTAAAACATGCAAAACTGGCCGTACATAAATTCTTGTTGGCTCAAGTAATGCTTCGCCGATTGTCTGTGTATTAAAGGGAGTATCAAAATCACTAATTAATTTACGTACTAATGAAAAACCATTTGAATGTACACCTGTTGATGATAAACCTATGAGAACATCGCCGTTAGTAATCTTTTCTCCACTTATAATATCTTCTTTTTCTACAATACCAACACCAAAACCAGCTATATCATATATACCAGCATCATAAAACCCTGGCATTTCTGCAGTTTCACCGCCAAGTAACGCACAGTTAGAATCTAGACAGCCATCAGCCACACCTTTTACAATAGCTGCTGAAATATCTGAGTCAAGATTACCGCAGGCAATATAATCTAAAAAATAAAGAGGTCGTGCTCCAGTACAAAGAATATCGTTTACACTCATAGCCACACAATCTATACCAACTGTGTCATATTTTTTTATGGCAAAGGCAACATCAAGTTTTGTCCCAACTCCATCAGTGCCCGAAACCATAACTGGATTTTTCATGCCTGCGGGTACTTCAAACATTCCAGCAAAACTACCAAGACCATTTAACACACCTGGAATTTGAGTGCGTTGCGCATGTTCTTTATATTTTCTTACTGCACGATATCCCTCTTCTATGTTTACGCCAGATTGTCGATAATCCATTTTGAACATCTCCTCATTAAATTTCATTTTACAGTTGCGCTATTATCTCGCCGTTTTAAATTCGTTTGCCAGCAATCTCACCAGGACAAGGAACGGGATATTCACCTGTAAAACAGCCTTTGCAATAACCATAATTATCAGGATTTATATCTCTTAATGCTTCAAACATTCCGTCAATGCTAATAAAGGCAAGTGAATCAGCACCTATTTTTTTACAAATTTCATCAACACTATATGAGTTTGAAATAAGATCGGCTCGACAAGGAGTATCAATTCCAAAATAGCACGGATACTTTACTGGTGGAGAAGAAATACGTAAATGAACTTCTTTTGCACCTGCACGGCGAAGCAATTCTATAAGACGAACGCTCGTTGTTCCCCGTACAATAGAATCATCAATAATAACTACTCGCTTACCATGTACATCGCTTTTCATTGCATTGAGTTTAACAAAAACCATTTTTTTACGCTCTTCTATTGTTGGTGCAATAAAAGTACGTCCAATGTATTTATTTTTAACAATACCCATACGATATGGTATATTAGCAGCTTTTGCATATCCCATGGCTGACCCAAGACCAGAGTCTGGAACCCCAATAACAACATCAGCTTCTACAGGAGCCTCTCGAGATAGCACAGCGCCCATTCTCAGTCTAGCTTCTTGCACTGGTATATCATCGATGATTGAATCAGGTCGCGCAAAATAAACATATTCAAAAACACAGGTACGTTTTGATGTACGCTCTCCAAATTCAAAGGAAAGCACACCATCTTTACTTATGATAACAATTTCACCTGGTTGTATATCACGAACAAGGACAGCTCCAATGGCATCAAGTGCACAGCTTTCACTTGCAAGGACCCAACCATTATCAAGTTTACCAAGACAAAGAGGCCTGATACCTGCAGGATCACGAGCACCTATAAGACTGTCATTAGTCATAACACAAAGTGCAAACGATCCTTTTACCATTTGTATGGTATCTGTAAGAGAGCGCTCAAGACCTTTTTTATAATTTTTAGCAATTAGTTTCATTATAAGTTCACTATCACTTTCTGAAACAAAGGTAGAGCCTGTTTCTTCTAAAAATTCTTTTAGTTGTTCATAATTTACAAGGTTGCCATTATGAGCAACAGCAATATTACCCAGCTTAGAACTGGTTACAAATGGTTGTGCATTTTCTCTATTTGCATGGCCACTTGTAGAATACAAAACATGGCCTACAGCAATATGTCCTTGAGCATGATCAAGTTTTTTTGAATCGAAAACATCATCTACAAGTCCCATTGCTTTAATAGTTTCAAATTCGTTTCCATTCGAAACAGTAATACCTGCACTTTCTTGACCTCGATGCTGTAAAGAATACAAACCATAGTATGCATATCGTGAAGCGTGATTTTCTAGATCAGTAAGATATATCCCAAGAACACCACATTCATCATGCAATTTATCATCATTAATATAATTCATTTTTTTTTTGCTCATTATGTTTACTACGTAGGTAGGTTTCGTTTATATTGGTGAGGTCGTTGAAAAAACTCTTAACATTCGGTTTTTCAGTACTCTTTACTTTTTTCATAATATAACTCCTAAAGCACCATTTTTTTTGGCTTCTTCGACAAGATCTGCTCTAAATAGTTTAATCTTTTTTTGTAATTTTGGATATTTTATTGCAAGTATTTGTACTGCTAAGTAAGCCGCATTTGCAGCATTGTTTATACCTACCGTAGCTACGGGTATTTGCCCTGGCATTTGTACAATTGAAAAAAGCGCATCGAGTCCTGCCAAACCAGATGAACTTCTCCCTTTTGCATCTATGGACCTACACTCAAGAGGCACACCAATAACTGGTAAAACTGTCATTGCCGCTATAACTCCTGGTAAATGAGCAGCAAGCCCCGCACCTGCAATTATAGTTTCATAGCCTTCGCTTTCACATTTTTGTATGGTTTGTGCTAATAAATCGTGACTTCTATGCGCAGAAAGTATAAAAGCTGCATAGTCTACACCAAATTGGCGCAAGACATCCGCAGCTTTTTTCATTATTTCCATATCAGATTTTGAACCAAAAATTATTGCAACTTTCATTTAAGAAACATATCATAAAAGGAAAGAGCTTGCAAGAGTTTTGCTTTTTCAACGCTAAAAATAACAAAGATTACGTTTTTTCAAAACTATATGCAAAAAAAAACGCCCGAAACAATTAGTTTCAGAGCGTTTTTTTTCATCAGTATACTATGTTTATAC
>DASRMY010000041.1:0-2800 GCA_035647695.1 Treponemataceae bacterium
GTCCATAATAATTACATCGGGGTCTAGTTCTTCTAGTTTTTCTATGGCAGTTAATCCGTTTGCAGCTTCCCCGCAAATTTCTATACGAGAATCTTTTTGTGCAAGCTGTTTAAGAATAGCACGAACTACAGCTGAGTCATCGACAATAAGCACTCGTATCATATACACATATCTTGAGAAAATGTTTTTTTCTGTAAAAATTTAGCTGTTTTCAAGAGTTCTCCTTGTTTTTTCAATAAAAGAATCTGCGTCAAGCACAGGTATTTTTTCAGTATCGATTAGTAGGTATCCTTTATAATAGTGAGATTTGATTGAGTTAGTAGGCTCTTGTATGCTTTCTATAATACCGCTTACAAATTTATGCACAGTGCTAATACGTAGGCAGTTTTTATCATTGCTATTGATTACCAAAAACAAATAGGATTCTTGATTTTTTTCTTCAAAAAGTATGGCTGGATCAATTACGGTGCAAGGGGCTCCCCGGTAATTTATTAAACCTGAAATAAATGGTGGAACAAGTGGAAGTCTATAAACTTTCTCGTTTTGAGCTATTTCTTGTACAGAAGATGAAGGCAATGCATATTTGTATGAATTTATTGAAAATAGCAACCAAGTATCTTTAGTAGTCATACATAAAATTATACTGCTAATATGGGTACATCACAAGCTGTTATTTATTGAAAAAGGTTTTGTTTTAGTAGTATACTCTGTAGGTATAATGAAAAACAGCAGTAGTATTCAAAACAAAGAAAATAGTGTTGCATTTTTAGCATCGCTTTGCCTTTTTTTAGCAGCAATTGAATTTGCAATACCAAAACCGCTTCCTTTTATGCGTGTGGGGTTAGCAAATATGCCTATAGTTATTGGCTTATATCTATTGTCATGGGAAAAAACATTGCTACTTATGTTGCTTAAGGTGTTTTGTCAAGGAATACTGACGGGAACACTTTTTTCGTATGTTTTTCTTTTTTCTCTTGCCGGCTCGCTTGCTTCTGTTTTTGCTATGCTTGCTGTGCAAAGGAGTTTGGGAAGATTGTCTTTAGTATCTCCTATAGGTGTAAGTCTTACAGGTTCTTTTGCTAGTACATGTGCACAGTTGTTTTTGTCTCGGTTTTTACTTTTTGGTGCTTCTGTACAATATGTTGCTCCTGTTTTATTAATAAGTGGTACATTCACAGGTTGTATCCTTGGTTTTTTTTCAGCAGTATTTATGATTAGATCTAAGTGGTTTCATATGTGTTTAAAACAAAGCCAAAAAAATATGTCTTGTCGAGCTTATTCTCCCGACCCTCTTTTGCATAATCGTTTTCTTAACAAACCGAGTCTGCATAAGAGCATTTGTTTATTTTTTTTGTTACTCGCAGGGGGAGGCATGTTGTTTTTTCAAAAAAATATGCTTGTATTATGGACCACGGTTCTAGTTTTTGCTATTTGTACTTATTTTAGAAAAAAACGATTGCGTGTAATCACTCCTTTTATTATTTTTTTAACAGTTACAGTTTTAAATCTTTTTCCAGCACAAGGTAAAATTATATATGTTATTGGCAGTATAAAAATTACAGAAGGTGCCTTGTTTTTTGCTCTACAGCGAAGTGGTATTCTTTTAGGTATGGTTTTTCTTTCTCAAGCAACTATTAGTTCTTCAATATATTTACCAGGCCGTTTGGGACAATTGTTTTCTACAATTTTGTATTATTATGAGGAGCTTACAACACATAAAATACAATGTAAAAAAACTAACAAAACGTTTGAAACTATTATAGATAAGATTGATAGTAGATTACTTGCTGTATATTAATAAAAACATTAACATGGAAGGTATGAAAATATCGCAATTTGGTAAAAAGTTAACTACAAGGTCTGGAATATTACAGCTTATGGACGATTTAGGGAGACCTCTCCCTGAAGATATACCTTCGTATCAACTTGGTGGTGGAAACCCTGCTCGTATTGAAGCAGTTGAACAAGCATATCGTATAGAAATGCAGGCTATTATACATGGTGGTGAACAATTTGAAGAGCTTATTTCAAAATATGATGCGCCTCAAGGTAGAATATCTTTTATACATGCAATAGTAGATTATTTTAGCGCTACATATGGGTGGGATATAACAACAGAAAATGTTTGCATTACAAACGGAAGTCAAAGTGCCTTTTTTTATATGTTTAATCTATTAAGTGGTACACATTCCTTAAATGCAAAAAACACATATAAAAAAACAATTCTTTTTCCTCTTATGCCAGAGTATATTGGATATGCCGATCAAGGGTTAGAAAAAAACTGTATGGTTAGTGTGCCTGCTCGATGTGAATATTATGACGATCATACTATGAAATACTTTATAGATTTTAATGCTGTTGAAGATTATTTACTTAATTGTACAACCAGCGGAAAAAATGGTGAGGTAGGGGCTCTATGTGTGTCACGTCCCACAAACCCATCTGGTAATGTACTAACTGATGTTGAAATTGAAAAACTTTCAAAACTTGCACAGCGTTTTGATATACCATTGTTGATAGATAATGCATATGGATTGCCGTTCCCTAATATTATTTTTACTGAAAATGCAAAGCCAATATGGAACAAGAATATTGTTCTTTCTATGAGCTTGTCAAAAATTGGGTTACCAGCTTTTCGAACAGGAATTATTATTGCTAAAAAAGAAATAGTTGAAGCGCTTTCAAATATAAATGCTATTGTTTCTTTAGCTTCTGGTTCTGTTGGACAAGCGTTAGCTGAAAGGCTTATTAAAAACGGCGAGCTTGTTACATTAGCAAAAAATGCTGTACAACCTTTTTA
>DASRMY010000042.1:0-3761 GCA_035647695.1 Treponemataceae bacterium
GACTTTTTTAAATATATGTTTGGAAATAATCCATCGTTTGTAGAAAAATACGAACCAACTAAAACAGCAAATGATGATTCAGTATTGCTGCAAAATGAAAGCGATTTGCAAACAGAATTTACATTGTCTAAAGATAAAAAACTGGTAGAATCAACAAAACCCGATGTAAACGAAACAACGCTATCTTCTGAAGTAAGCATTGATAATAACGATACGGTACAAAAAACCATAGAAGATACATCCGTGGTAAAAGAAAAACCAACAGAAGAAGAAGAGAAAAAAACTATTGAGGCTGTGCATAAAACAAAGGAATACCTTTGTTTTATTGTAATTGAAGGGAATGGGTCTCTAACACGTAAAGATATAATTAGGCACGTTTCAAAAAGTGAAATGCCTTTAACAAATGCAATAAATAACTTGTTGTCTGGTCCTATATATGAAGAAGCAGCAAAGGGATATTTATCTCTTATTCCTGCTGATACAAGGCTTATCTCGGCTTCGGTAAAAGATGGTGTGGCGAGCTTAAATTTTAGTTCTGAATTTTTATTTAATAAGTATGGGGTAGATGGTTATAGAGGGCAATTAATGCAAGTTATATATACCGCTACTGCTTTTAATACAATTAGTAGTGTTCAAATTCTAATAGATGGGGTCAAAACAGAGTTCTTAGGAAGCGAAGGCGTTTGGATCGGCTCTCCGCTTAGTCGGCGCGATTTTTAACCTTTTCTGTGCTGTTGTTTTTTATAAGCATATTAAAATAATCTTTATTTGATTGAAAAAAACCGTCAAATACTGTCAATCCTGTTATTTTGCAAGAACCTTTGTCAATTGCAGATAAAATTTTTATATCCTGCTGATACTCCTTTGTTTGATTATCATTAATAAGATTTGAAAGTATTATACTGCCGTCATTTGTTGTTTTTATAGTTTGATTCTTAAAATAGACAGTTTTATTATTATCTGAAAGAGAAAATGCGCGTAATAAAGAAAAATATTCTTTTGTTTGGACTTCAGTTTCAAACATAAGGGCGTTATCATCTAATAGAAAAAAATTATCCATTATTTGTTCCCATTGATTATCTATAGTAGTAAAGCCTTTTTGTGTTAAATTGTTTACTTGTTTTTCGTTATATGTATAAACTTCTGGCAGAGTATGAGGCGTTCCAAAAAAATGGCTCCAAGCAAAATCACTCTCATTTGTTATTTTTCCAATCATTACAGCTTCTAAAAGAATGTTTTTATCTGAATCTTTTATTGTTTGCAAATTGAACAAAGGAACTATAGGATTATAAAAAAGATGTACATTTCCACCAAATTGGAGATATTCTTCAAAAGACTTAACATGAGTAGTAACGGTTTCATTGTTAACTTTTTTACGACGAGCAGAAAGCTCATACAGCATATCATGCATATAATTCATAATATCTATATCGTTGTTTGTAACTTTTGAAACAATTTTTTCACCAGTGATTTCTATGAAATCACTATCAGTATTAAGTGTTAAAATTAATTCTATAATAGGTAATCCTTTTGCTGGGCTTTTTGCAAAATATCGTATAGCGTAAGTGCTTGCATCGTATTGTAAAAAGCCTATATATGCCTCGTATGAAAAGGTATAATCACGGTAATAAACAAATTGACCGTTTTCTGTTGGTAAAAAATCTTTAATCCCAGGCAATGCGGTTAGCGGCATTGCAAAAAAACATACGGTACATACGATAAAAAATCTTTTTAATAGTTTCACAGCCCCTCCAGGTTTATGAGTTTAGATGTGCTAAGGTTGTATTAATAATTTTTTGTACTTTTTGATACGCGTCTGTAACAGAAAGAATTTGAGTATCATCATTATTACGAAGTTTTAATTCAATGTTTGGTAAATGTTTAGGACTGACTACAATTCTTAAAGGTATACCTATAAGATCAATATCAGTAAACTTTACTCCTGGACGCTCTTTTCTGTCATCCAAAAGTACTTCTATACCTGCGTTAGTAAGCTCATTATAAATAATATCAGCGGTTTTTTTCATTTCCCCACTGTATTTTATAGGAACAATTGCAATGTGATACGGCGCAACAGACATGGGCCAAATAATACCGTTTTTATCGTGATTTTCTTCGATAATAGATGCAAGAGCTCTATCTACACCAATGCCGTAACATCCCATAATAGGTGTTTTTGATTTTCCGTTTTCGTCTAAAAATGACACATTCATGGATTTAGTGTATTTGTAGCCAAGTTTAAAAATATGACCTAATTCGTTACCTTTTTTTGAATAGAATTGAGCACCACAAAGAGGGCACGCATCACCAGTTATCACAGTTCTTAAGTCTGCTGTAAGCCAAGGCGTAAAATCTCTGCCAGGTTCTACATGTTTAATATGTACATCTTTTTTACGCCCACCAGTAATAGCGTCATGTATATGTATGTGATAACTACCACCTTCTGTTTCTTGCATTACAGAATAATCAGCAATAATAGGACATGCATCTAAGCCAATAGGCCCTACAAAACCATGAGGGGCACCAGAAAGGCGAAGAATGTCCTCATCGTTTGCTAGTTCAACAGCGCTAGCTTTTAATACTGAGGCTAATTTTGTTTCGTTTACATCTAAATCAGCTCGAATACAAACAGCGAAATAAGAAACAGGATAGGATTTTTCAGTTCCATGTTCTGTGTGCTCGAGCGCATGACAGCCGGGAGCGTTTTTTAAATTAAGAGTAGAATTATAAACAGCATATATAAGAACTTTTATAAAGTTCTTATGTGACATATTAAAAAAACTAACCATATCGTCAACTGAAAAAACATTAGGGGTAGAAACTTCTTGCGGCATTTTATTAGTTGCTTTTTTAGGACTCCCCTCTGGTGCAAAATTATCAGGTGCACAGGTAGCTTTTTCGGTGTTTGCAGCATAGTTGCAATGTGGACAAAGAATGAGGGTATCATCTCCGACTGCACTTTCAACCATAAATTCTTCTGAGCCTGAACCGCCCATAGCACCAGAATCAGCCGTAACAGGTATAACAGTTAAACCAAGCCGTTTAAAAATTCTAAAATATGCTTTTTCAAATTCTAAGTAGGTTTTATCTAAATCTTCTTCTGTAGCATGAAAAGAATATGCGTCTTTCATAGTAAATTCTCGGGCGCGCATAACACCATACCGTGGTCTTATTTCATCACGAAATTTAGTATTAATTTGATATAGGTTTATAGGTAATTGTTTATAGGAACTTAAATCATCACGGATAATGCTCGTTACTGCTTCTTCTGCTGTGGGACTTACAACGAGATCCTGCCCAAGACGGTTTTTGGGTCTAAGCATTGAATCACCCATGGTATCCCAGCGGCCGCTTTCTTTCCAAAGCTCTCCAGGAACAACAACAGAAGGCTTTATTTCAAGTGATCCTATCGCATTCATTTCCTGGCGAATAATAGATTCAACTTTTCTAAAAGAACGTAATCCTAAGGGAAGATATGCATACATACCATTGCCTAGTTTTCTAATCATACCAGTACGAAGCATGTATTGATGACTTGCAATTACTGCATCTGATGGAATCTCTCGTAATGTAGAAATCATAGTTTTTGACATTTTCATAGTTTGCTTATTGTACGGAAAAAGAATGCTTTATACAAGATAGATTTTAAAACCTGCTTAAATCTATAAAAAAGGAAATAAAATCATTATAAAGAAGAAAATAGAGCTTTAATAAAACTAAAGTCATATTTACACACGGCCTATGAATGTCTTATACTTGGT
>DASRMY010000043.1:0-2121 GCA_035647695.1 Treponemataceae bacterium
ATCCTGTAGATTATATGTGAACCCAGAACCTTCAATAATTTGTGCCGTTACATTAATTGCTTCGGCATTCATAGTTTTAACTAACGAAGGAATTGTAAATATAAATTCAATTATTATTACAATAAGAGTTGTCAGTAAAGGAATTTTCCAGTTTTCCTGTAATTGTTTTTTAGCTGTTGTTTTAAGTTCAATTCTATTAAACATTTTTTTGCTCCTTTTTTATGTTTTTAAGCATTTCACTATAATATCTGTTTTCTATGTCGTTATGATGTAATCCACTTTTGGTAAGTATGTGTAAAAGCTCTTTGCGGTGCATGAGGACAGTTTTTTCGTCATTTTTTTTTGATAGTATTTCTATTTCTAAAAAATCACCAAGAGTATCAATTGTACAAAGCTCAATATTCGCTTTACCATATTTCCAGCTATCTACAGTTTTGTTTTTTGAAAGATACTTCGAATAACCTGAATCTTCTAAAATAGTCTCAAATGATTTTCTATTATGTATTATGCATTCAAATTCTTCATTAACTTCAATAGCCTTGTTCGTTGTGTCAAATTGTAGTTTTTTCCTTTTATATGTAACAAAAATTTGTTTTGTTATGTTCTCGTTTTCTGTAATTTCTTCTCGTATACGAACTATAACAGGAGGTTGCGAATTGATATTAAGAATCCAATACACATCATGTCTTGTGATATGGTTTTTTTGTGTTGCAAAAGAATTAATAATGTGTGTGGTTTCTTCTTTGTTTTTAACTCGAGCTTTTAATTCAATTTCATACACAAAACAATGGTATAATATTATGCCCTATCTGTCTACAAGTCTGTACTAAAAAAAGAACCTGTGTTAATCTATTACAGAGAAATTTTGCCAATTGATAGGAGTTAATAGTGGCTCAGAAAAAAGAAAAGCATTTTTTACTTACTATATTATTATTTATAATTTTTCTTTTGTTGCTTGTCATTTTTCCTTCTATTTTGTTATTAACTGAAGTTTCAAAATGGCTCGTTGTGCTTGCTCTCGTTATAGCTTTTTTTTTGCTAGCTTTTTGTTATTATATTTTCGTCATGTTGCCTCTGAAAAAACTAGAAAAACATATTAGCACTCTAAGTTCTGGTGATTTTGATATTTGTACTGAGCATACATATCAGACAAGGCTTTTTTATAAAGTTTTTGATGGCTTACAACACTTTATATGTTGCACATTAAACAAATTTTTAACAAATGTTAAAACCACCGTAATTAAAACGCAAGATTTTTCACATGTTTTTTTAACAGAAGTACAAAAGGCAGTAGTCAATGCTTCACGCATTTCTCTTGGAGCACGCCATATCGGGTTCAGAATAGAAAAACTTGATAATTTAATAAAAGACAGTTTGAATGAAAACAATACGATTAAGCAAAATATTGAAGAATACAGAAGTCTTTTACAAATACAAAATGCATCAATAAATGAAACAAACGACGTACTTGGTGGCATTGTAAAAATGATAGAAAAATCAATCCAACAAGTAGAAGAAAAAAAAATAGTGTCGCGACAAATGAGTGAAGTAACTGATTCTGGAAGTGTTAAAGTTGCCAAAACAGTTGAGGCTGTAAATCAAATTTCTGATGGTATTGTTGTTATACGCGATACTATTAAAATAGTTGCTTCAGTTGCTTCTAGAACAAACTTGCTTGCTATGAATGCGGCAATTGAAGCAGCTCATGCTGGGGCGGCAGGAACAGGTTTTGCTGTTGTAGCAGATGAGATACGAAAGTTAGCCGAAGCAACTTCTAAAGAAGTCAAAAATATTACAGCATCATTAAAAACAGTCACTGTTCAAATTCAAGAGGCAGTTGCTTCTAGTTCTGAAACAGGAGATGCATTTGCACAAATAAATAATGCGGTAAATGAGTTTATTGTTGCATTTGATGAGGTAACTAATGATTATACAGCTCTTGCAAAGAAAAATGAAGAAGTAGGCAAAGGTTTTGTGTGTATTAAAGATTTTGAATCTGAGATTTTAGAGCGTATTGAAGATGTAAATCTAAGAATTGATAAAACAATTGAAAATTTAAGTGATGTACAAGTAAAAAATAATGAAATCAGGGCTATTGTAGAGAGAAACGAAAAAGAAGCC
>DASRMY010000044.1:0-2648 GCA_035647695.1 Treponemataceae bacterium
CAGTTAATTCTATCATAGTCTTGTGAATCTGCAAATTGAATTGGTAAAATTCCATAGTTTACAAGATTTGCCTTGTGAATTCGAGCAAAAGATTTGACAATAACAGCACGTACTCCTAAATACATAGGAGCTAAAGCTGCATGCTCACGACTGGAGCCTTGACCGTAGTTTTCTCCACCCACAATAGCACATCCTTGTGTGCCAGCTTCTTTTAGAGCAAAAGCCTTTTTGTAAAAAGTTTCATCTATGCGTTCGAGGGTGTATTTTGCAATTTCTGGAATATTAGAGCGTAATGGCAGCATTTTTGCACCAGCAGGCATAATATCATCAGTGCTAACATTATCGCCAGCTTTTATAAGTATAGGTATATGTAGAGTATCTTGACAAGGAGGAGGGGTAGGGCAAGGTTGTATGTTTGGTCCTCGAATAATTTCAACTTTTGCACTTTCATCTGCAGTTTTAGGCGCAATTATCATACCATTATCAATAGCGGCTGTGGTAATATTTTTATTAGCTAACATGCTTATTCTAGAACCGTCTTTTGCTAATGTGTACATAGCATCTGTGTACATATCTTGGGGATTGGTAATAACGCCACTAATAGCTGCTGCGGCGGCGGTTTCTGGTGATACAAGATATACCGATGCATCTGCAGTACCACTACGGCCTTTAAAGTTTCTATTAAAAGTACGCAAACTAACCGCATTAGAGCTCGGTGCAAAACCTTGACCTATACAAGGGCCACAAGCGCTTTCTAAAATTCTAAATCCTGCTCTAATAAGCTCACCTAAAATACCTGCTTTTTCAGCCATTAAAAGAGTAGTTCGGCTCCCTGGTGCAATACCTGCTTCAAGACCTGGTGCAATATGAGTGCCCTTAACAATAGCTGCAACGGCAGCTAAATCGTCGATAGAAGAGTTTGTGCATGAGCCAATAACGACTTGATCTACCTTTGTACCAGCAAGTTCCGCTATGTCCTTAATAGCATCAGGAGAATGAGGACAAGCTGCCTTCGCTACTAGCGTATTTAAATTAATTTCTATAATTTTATCGTATGTGGCACCTTCGTCAGCTTTTTGTTCAGTCCAACTATCAGCACGTCCCATAGCAGTTAAAAATTCTTTTGTTGTCATATCACTCGGAAAAATAGAACACGTAGCACCGAGTTCGGCACCCATATTAGTAATTGTTGCTCGTTGCGGAACAGATAAGCCTTGTACACCATCGCCAAAATACTCGTATACAGCACCTACGCCACCTTTGACAGTTTCTTTTTCTAAAACAGCTAAAATAATGTCTTTAGCGCTAACTCCAGTTTGTAGACGGCCTGTTATTTCTACACCAATAACACGGGGCATTGCTAAGTGAAAGGCTCCACCGCCCATTGCAACTGCAACATCTAAACCGCCAGCGCCGATAGCTATCATGCCAATTCCGCCACCAGTTGGGGTATGGCTATCAGAGCCTAAAAGAGTTTTACCCGGTACACCAAATTTTTCTAAATGTACTTGATGACAAATGCCGTTACCTGGACGAGAAAAATATAAACCGTATCTAGCTGCAATGCTTTCGAGATATCGGTGGTCGTCCATGTTTCTATAGTCTGTTTGTAGTGTGTTATGGTCAATATATGAAACAGAAAGGTCTGTTTTTACACGTGGAATACCAATAGTTTCAAATTGTAAATAAGCCATTGTACCGGTAGCATCTTGGGTTAGTGTTTGGTCTATACGAATAGCTATATCTTTGCCTCGTTCAATAGGTGTTCTCTTTGATGTTTCAGTGTCCGAACAAGCTTCGCTTACAATATGATTTTGCAAGATTTTTTCTGTTAATGTTAGCGTCATACTATTCTCCTCGTTTGACAGATACAACTGTCTTTTATACTCTACTAATGCTTGTTATTCTAGTGCTAAAACACAGCTATGTAAAGAACTCATACTTGTTAGAGACAGGTTCTTTTGGTATAGTAAACCTATGCAAAATACAAAAAAGCAAAATAATACGATTATATTTTTTGCGGTATTATTTATACATACTCTTTTTTTTGTATCGTGTGAGGGGACTCAAACAGCAGTCTTGCCCGATAAAAAAACTACAATAAAAAATGCTACAGAAGTGTGTGCTATAAAACTCTCTTGGGTACAAACTGTTGAAGAAGAAAATACAAACGCTCCTAATTCTGCTTTACAATCAATACAAAAAACAAAGCAATTAATGGAGGGGGTAATAATAGGAGATTTTGTAGCTCTAGTAGAAGAAAACGTAGCTGAGACTTCTAGCTTTGTTTATCCCAGTATTAGGGGATTTGGAAGTTTAGACACTGAAGAAATTCCTATAACACTATTAGAACAAATTAAAAAATTTATATCATCAATTGAAACAGCAGATTTTTCTACAGTGCACGTCGCTCATAAAAAAGAGTATTTGGGTGCATTGGCAAAATATCGTTTAGAAAACTGTCGCCCTATAAAAAAGTCATATATAGGCAAACCATTAGAAAGTACAACGACGAGTTTTGCTATTCCAGTATTCTTGCAAACTGCAAAAAATAACTACAAACTGATTCTTTATTATATACAAAGCGACGACAAAAAATATGTATTAGATACTTTTAATGTATATACAATAATAGGAATAGAAAAATG
>DASRMY010000045.1:0-2377 GCA_035647695.1 Treponemataceae bacterium
GTTTATAGCGTCGCATTGCCTGCGCATCGATAGAGGCATCTAAATAAAATTTATAGTCAGCGTTAGGAAACACAACTGTAGCTATATCCCTGCCTTCGCAGACCACACTGAGATGCTCTGTTATTTTACGTAGTTTTTTATTAATTATTATTCGTATCTCCGGTATACATGACACCTTTGCTGCATGTAAGTCTATTCGTGATGCATGCAATTGGGAATCTACATCTTTTCCGTTTAGTATTAGATGTTCATGTACATAATCCATGTCTACAGTTTTAGCATATTCTAAAACTGCATCTTTATTGTCAAAATCAATTTTTGCATCTAAAAGTGCCATTGTTATACCACGATAAAAGCTTCCAGAGTTTAAAAATGCTATATTTTCTTGTTTTGCTATACATTTTGCTATAGTGCTTTTTCCTGTTCCTGCCGGACCATCAATTGCTATAATCATGTAGACTCTCCATTAGTTAAAGAATATAGCCCTTGTACTTCTTTACTGGTAAGCTGTCGATATTCACCGGGTTTTAAATCAGGATCTATTATTGTTCCTATCCGCACACGCTCAAGTTTTTTAATACCTATTTCAAAGTATTCTAACACACGTCTTATTTCTCTGTTTTTTCCTTCGATAAGAGTAACTCTAAGACGGTGTTTTTTTTCGAGTGTTGCAAACCGAGCTTTATAAAAAACAGTACCTACTCGTATGCCTTTTATAAATTTTTGTGCAAGGTCAGCTGGCATAGGAAGACTGGTCTGCACTATATATTCTTTTTCGATTTGAGAAGATGGATGTGTTATGCGTTTTGCAAACTCACCATCATTTGTAAAAATTAGTAATCCTGACGAAAACATATCTAAGCGACCAACATTGTAGAGACGCTCTGTAAAATCATCTTGTATAAGATCTGCCGCAACAGGACGGCCTTTTTCATCGGAAAGCGAACATACATACCCTTCTGGTTTATTAAGTAGAATATAGCGTTTTTTTTTCTCGAGTGTTATTGTTTGTCCGTCAACTTTTACCTCTACATGTGTAGGGTCTACTTTTGTACCCAGTTCACAAATAGTTTCATTATTTACTGTTACACGGCCTTCTTGTATTATTTTTTCACTTGCACGACGACTCGCCACACCACAACGTGCCATATATAGTTGCAATCTTATTTCTTTTGTCTTTTCGTTGTTTTTATTTTGCAAGTTCAAATCTCTCGTTTTCTGCCTTATCTAGTTGGGGCAGGTCTTTTATAGAATTTAAATGAAAAAACTTTAAAAATTCTTTAGTTGTTCCAAATTGCACAGGTTTACCTGGCACATCTTTGCGACCAACTTCTTTAATGAGATTGCGTTCGCGTAATAAACGTATCATATTATCAGCAGACACTCCTCGTATAGCTTCTATCTCGCTGCGAGTTATAGGTTGAGAATAGGCAATTATTGAAAGAGTTTCAATAGCTGATTTTGATAACTTGCCTTCGTTTTTTCTACCGTATCGTGCTTTTAGAAAATCCCATAGGTCTTTTTTAGGGTTAATTGCCCAACCACCTGCAATTTGTACTAATTCAATACCACAATTATCAGCTGAATATTTTTCTTTGAGCTTTTCTAAAGCAATTTCTACAACATCTTTTGACAATTGAGAAATTTTTGCAAGTGATTCAACTGTTACCGGCTCAACTTCTAAATAAAATATTGCTTCTAACAATGCAGTTTCTTTATCCAAACAAATCTCCATACTTATGCGACATCTTTGTAGGGTCGTATTTTTATATCACCAAACATTTTATTTTGATAAATGCTCGCAGTTTTAGCTTTTACTGACTCTAATATTGCCATAAAAGCACATACTATGTCGAGAAGGCTTTCTTCTCGAACTATTAAATCGGTAAACCTACATTCTCCCCGTGTTTCAAAAAATTCATTCATTAGGGTTATTTTTTCACCAACTGATATTTCCTCATACAGGCTAAGAATTTGTTGTTGTGAATAAGGGGCTATTAATTTTGAAAACGTTTTCATCAAGCTCCATGTATTTACCTTTTCCCACAATTCTTCTTCTTCAAACGGTAAAACAGCTTGTTTTTTCTTGCGTTCAAAAGTCCATTCAGCATCTGATTCTTTTTCTTGTATGAGATGAGAAAGCTCTTTATATTTTTGATATTCAATTAATTTATCAACAAGTTCTTTTCGAGGATCTTCCAGTTCTTCGTCATCGAAACTGGCTTCGATCGGTAATAACATTTTAGATTTTATAAATAACAAATCTGATGCCATAGAATAAAATTCTGTTAAATCTGTTAAACTTGCAGACACGGTAAAATCAAGATAGTGCATAAATTGTTCTGTAATTTCACTTATAGGAATATCATAAATGTTC
>DASRMY010000046.1:0-2653 GCA_035647695.1 Treponemataceae bacterium
ATTTATCCCTGAAAAAACATCTCCAGCATCAATTTTTATATCAAGTTTAATGAGATAATCGTCATTTTTAAAGGTATAAATTTTAGTAAGTACAAAATTACTTTCGGTACCGTCTGCATTTTTAACCCTAAAGGTCTTAAAAAACCTTATCGCTTGCGTGTTACTGCCTGAGGTTTTTAATACTTCTGTTTTAAAAATATCATTTATTATATAGTTACCAGCATCTCCAAATGAAAGTGAAAAGGCTCTGTTTTTGGCATTGATATTATCTGCCATTTGAACACCTTTTTCACCATCCTTATGGTGCAAAAGTTCATAATTAACAACATCTCCACCTTTATTTGTAAAGGTTACTTTTATTACATCGGTTTCTATTGTATATGTTTGTTCTCTACTATTAGAAACATTCTTCTCACCCTCATCAACTGCTTCAAAAACAGTGCTTTGTAAAATTTGTTCATTTGCTGTTGTGGGTGTAACCTCAGGTTTTTCTGAAGAAGCTATTTCTTGATTTTCCTCTACAACAGTCGGCTCATATATTGTAGATTGTATCCACATAAATCCTATGAGTACTATTGATGAAAGAACAATTGCCCATACGGTGTTTTTTTCCATATAAAATTCCTATACGTATATTATTTACGGAACAGGATCATAACCACCATTACAAAATGGATTACACCGTAAGATTCTTTTTACAGTAAGCCATGTCCCTTTTAATGATCCGTATTTTTTTATTGCCTCAAGTGCATAATTTGAACAAGTTGGATAAAACCTACAACTTGGCAAAAAGAGAGGTGATATACTTATTTGATACAATCTGATCATTTTACATAACAACAGTGATTTTTTTTTATGTTTTTTTGAAACAGATCTGATTTTTTGCATATTTTAGTAAATTGTTCACACCTTTTATTAAACGTATCATTTCCAGGGTATATAAGCAATAACATATCATATCCTGTTTTTAAGTGTGCCTTATAAAATCTATAGGCTTCTCTGCTATATCTTTTACTACGATTTCTTTTAACTGCATTTCCATATTTGCGGGGAAGAACAAAGCCTATACGGTTGATCTCTAAATTATTTTTTAGCACAAATAGTTTTGCACCTTTAGTACTAAAACACGTACCTTTTTTAAAAAGATTTTGAATATCTGCGGAACGTTTAATTCGTTCATCACGAGTAAAACGCCCTGTTTTATGCAAAGTTTATGCCCCTTTTATAGATTCAGCTAATACGGTTTTTTTTCATCAGAAACCGTTAGTTTAGACCGATTTTTTGCTCTTCTTCGTTTTAAAATCATTCTTCCACCACGTGTTTTCATACGTGCTCGAAATCCAAATTTTTTTATTCTTTTTGTTCTACTTGGTTGAAATGTTCGTTTCATGAACACATCTCCTTTATAAAGAAAATCTATTAGAATAGATTTCTTGAATTTTCTAATCTATTTACAATGGTTAGATAAACTACCATACATATTAAGAATTGGTCAATATGATATCACGCAAACTATCCAGTCTTTTTTTTAATTCAGGATTTATTGTGCTCTTGGTTTCCTTTTTTTGCGTATGTACTTCCTCTTTTTCTTCATTTTCTAATCGTTTGTCAATAATTTTATCAATGTCATCATATGTTGGCGTTAGTTGTGTACCAAGTTGTTTAAAATTATCACTTTTTAATTTAAATGCTATTGTATTAATGTGTAATCGAGGAAATTCTATTTTTAACCCTTTTAATATAAATTTTCTCCTCATTTGCAATAATTGAGTCCACCCTGGATGGTCTGTTTCAACTAGAAGTATGTTATTTTTTAAGTCAATTATTCTACTATGTGCTGCCAGTTTTAATCCATCTGGTTTAATTGATGAAACAACTTTATCCCAAGCATTTAAAATATTATTTGTATTTTCCACTTGGTTTTTATCAATTTTCGCGTATATCGTATTTATTAAATCGGCTGCCGAATTGAATTCAATTGGTGATTTCATTCCACGTACCTTCTTCAATAGTATAAATTCGAGTACTAGAGCGTTTATAGTTTTTATATTGTTCATCAGGTAAAAATGTACAAAAAAGTTGATCATATTCTGGTAATATAGCTATTATTTTTTTTCTTTTTTCTTGATCAAGTTCCAATAATACATCATCCATAAGCAAAACAGGTTTTTTTCCTGTTACTTCAGTATAATACATTCCTTGACAAATTCGTAGTAAAATTGCTGCTAATCTTCGTTGCCCTGTAGAGGCTGTGGCAATAAAATCTTTTTTCTGTTTTATAAATCTTATTCTATCTCTATGTGGACCACTCATGGTTGTTTTCATAACCTTATCTGCATCTCTTTTTGAAATAAGAAGTTCTTTTATTTCTTTTTCTGTCTTATGATTCCATAATGAATCATATCGTAAGGATACATTTTCTATACCTGTTATTTCTTTATATAATCTTGGGAAAATAGTATTAAATTGTAAAATTATTGTATTTCTTTTTTTTACTATTGCCAATCCTGTTTGTATTAGTTTTATATCATATATCTCTAATACATCATTTTGTATAGGTTCAGATTTAAGAATAGCATTTCTGTTTTTTAAAATACTTTGATATGTTCGTAATAAATCTATATATAAAATATCATACATAGATAATGATTGG
>DASRMY010000047.1:0-21425 GCA_035647695.1 Treponemataceae bacterium
GGGGTGTTGTCGGTGTTTCTTCATCAATTGACCAGGTAGGGTTGTTTGGACATACTCCTGATGATATAGGTATTCCCTTAGGCATAATGTGTGGTAAGGACAGCTATGATGAGATGTCTGTTACTTGTGATGAAAAAAATGTCACCGCATACGCAGATAGAGATTTTAAAAAGTTAAAAATTGCTATTCCTAAACAATTTTGTGAATATAACAACACTGATAAAGAAGTACGTTCTGTTTTCGAATCAGTTAAAAAATGGTTTAAAGAAAAGGGTGCAATTATTGATGTTGTAGATATTCCTATTCTTAAAGCTGCAAATGCCATTTGCACTATTATCTCACTTGCTGAATTTGCAAGTGGTTTAAATCGCTTTGATGGCATTCGTTATGGTACCCGTATTGATAAAGATGAAGGTTATAGCGCTTTGTATAAAGAAACCCGTACGGCTGGTTTTGGAGCTACTGTAAAACGTAGTATTGTAATGGGTAATTATCTTTTATCTGAAGAATTTTCTAACGATAGTTACAAAAAAGCAAAGAGGGTTCGTGTTTTATTAGAACAAGAAGTAGCAAAGATATATAAAAATTATGATATTATTCTTTCTCCTACAAAACCAGTGCTAGCAGCTGATTCGAGTCAAAAAAACAAAGATGAAATGAATTGTTTTACCAGTTTTGCCAATCTAAGTCGTACAGCTGCAATAACCATTCCTGCAGGTACAACAAAAGATGGGTTTTCTGTAGGAGTACAGTTTGCTGGTTCAATGTATTCGGAGAAAAAACTTCTTTCTCTAGCTCAGGCTTGGGATAAAGAACATCCTAACGGTGGGGTTCCTTTACAGGATGAGACAAGTGTTTTTTCAACAGCTCTAAAGGAAGGCAATTAGTATGGCAATTGAAAAATATACGGTAGTGATAGGATGTGAAATTCACTGTCAGCTTACTACAAAAACTAAGGCGTTTTGTGCATGTGAAAATCGTTATGGCGGAATGTCAAATACACGAGTATGTCCTGTTTGTTTAGGATTGCCAGGTGCTTTGCCACGTATTAGTAAGGGCTATGTTGAAAAAGGTGTGATTGCAGGTACTGCTTTAAATTGTAACATTGCACATTATGCAAAATTTGATCGAAAGCATTATTTTTATCCAGATTTGGCAAAAGGGTACCAGATTACGCAGTATGATGTACCACTTTGTACTGATGGCTATGTAGACTTGCCGTATAGACATCTTTCGAAGGATTCTCTAAAGGGTGGCAAGTTTTATAGTGATACAAATTTTGCAGGTGAAAAAAATGATATTGATGATGTGTACAAACGTGTTCGTGTAGAGCGAATTCATCTAGAAGAAGATGTTGGTAAAAGTTTGCATTTAGAAGGTGCGCATTCGTATATTGATTTTAACCGTTGCGGTACACCTCTTATAGAAATTGTAACAAAACCAGACATGAATTCTCCTGAAGAAGCAGCACTTTTTATGCAAACAGTACAAGAGATTTTACGATATGTAGATGTTACACAGGGAAATCTTGAAGAAGGAAATATGCGTTGTGATGCAAATATTAACCTTACTATTTGGGAAGATGGAAAGGAATATCATACACCTATAAGTGAAATTAAAAATTTGAACTCTTTTCGTTCCATCAAAGATGCGTGTAATTATGAAATAAATCGTCAGTTAAAAGAATTTGATGAAGACAGACAGGAATTCAGCCAGTTTTTTAAAAACACAATGGCTTGGGATGATGAAGAAGGTGTCACAACTATTATGCGTACTAAAGACTCCCTTGTAGATTATTGTTTTATTGCAGAGCCAGACATTAAACCCTTTACTGTTTCTAAAGCGTTTATTACAAAAGCAGCAGAAAAAGTTGGTGAGCTTCCTGAGGCAAAACGAGAACGATTAAAAAAAGAATATAGTCTTTCCGATTTTGACGCTGAAACACTTACTTCAACACGTGCTCTTGCATTATGGTTTGAAAAAACTGCAGCAAAATCTAAAAACATTAAAAAAGCGGCAAACTGGATTCTAGCCGAACTCCTAGGCGTTCTTAACACAAAGGGTATTGGCATTGAAGAAATAAACATTACTCCTGAACATATTGCCGAATTAGTAAATGATGTTGAAGATTCTAAAATATCTGGTAAGCAAGCAAAAGAAGTATTTGCCCAGATGATAGAAACAGGTGAAATGCCTAATGTGATTATTAAGGCAAAAGGAATGGAGCAGGTAACTGATACTGCAACTATCGAAATGTTTGTTGATACGGTTATTGCAGAAAACACAAACGCAGTAGAAGATTTTAAATCTGGTAAAACTAATGTTGTAGGATGGCTTATGGGGCAGGTGATGAAAAAGTCTCAAGGCAAGGCTAACCCAGCATTAGCAACAAAGCTTTTACAAAAAAAACTGAAAGAGTTTTAGCTTGTCTGCTTTTTTGTAGCAGATTTTTAACTGCTCTTATAGGATATAAGGTATGGATACTCTTGATTGGTTTAATAAAAAATTAGTAGAACGCTATGGCATGGTAAAACGAGCTAGAGGTTGTTATCTATACACTCAAAAAGGTGTTCGTCTTGTTGACTTATGGCAAGAAAATGGTCGTGCTATTTTAGGGTGGGGTGCGTGCAATTCAAAGGCAATGCAAGTATATAAAAATTGTATGGCCCGAGGACAAACGGGTAGTTTTTCGACTGATTATAAAAAACGTTTTGAAAAAGCAATTTTACAATTGGTTCATAGTCATCCTGAGACAGGCAAAGCGATTGATGGTCTAAAATACACAAAAGTATGTGTGTCATATACGAATTATGCAATTAAAGATGTACCTATGTGGAGACCATGGCTCGGGGTGACAAATACCCAATGCTTCAAAAAAATTGATACTGCGCCGGCCATAATTGTAACAATACCTTTTTCCCTAGCGTATTCGATACACGTTATTGCCTGTACGGCAGAGTTTTATAAGACAAAAAAAACCGAACTTGAATTATCCGCATTGGTTCCTGGGGCTTTTTTTAGTGCTGCAGCGCGATCCATTCATTCCTTGATACACGAGTTGCCACGACGTGGCGAAGTCGATTTTAAGTGCTTTGATACGTCTTTAAGCCCATATTTTACACGCAAAGGCCCATATTTGCTTCCAGATTCAAAGATAAAGTACAAATCTTTTATATTACACTGTCTTGATTGTGGTATAGTCATTAATCCTTTTCAAAACACACCGTCGCTTATTCCGTATGGGGCAAATCTGGGTGATTTTAGAAAACTAGACAAAATGCCTTACTCAATATAAGATACAGTGATAGGAAGGCTTGGGTATGCATAACAGTGAATTAGTATTATTTATAACAAAACTTGTGCTTGGTGGTATCGCAGCTTTTTTAGCTATTTTAGTATGGTCTAAAACTCGTGATTCAGCATGGATTTGTTTTATTGGCGGAATCCTTTTTTCCTATGTTGGTATTATAGTTGACATGATGCATTCTATGGGAATGATTACAAGTCAAAAATATAAGGTTTTAGATGTATCATTACTGACACTTGTTTTTACTATTATACCGTATGCTTTTTATATTGCTGCTTTTCTAATAGCAATATGTAGGTCAAGGCATTAAAAGGTAGTATAGTTTAGACTCATTGCAAAAAAACAAGGTTTTTTGTAATATATGATCATAAGTTTATTACAAACACATATTACAAGGAGTCCTCAATGACTGAAGTATCAGCGTTGCAAAAAGCACGCTATAGTTACCAGCCTAAACTACCGGCTGTTCTTAAAAATGATTTAGAAAAAATTGCTGTTACATTGGGTAAAGCAACAGAGTCTGTTAGTGACCAAGCTGAACTTAAAAAACTTTTTACTACTACCTACGGAAAACCATTTGTAACTTTTGAAGAAGGTACAAATCAAGATGCAAACAAAAAAATACATGTAGGGGTTCTTCTTTCTGGTGGACAAGCACCTGGTGGACATAATGTTATTTCAGGATTATATGATGGTATTAAAAAAGGCAATTCTGGGTCTAATCTTTATGGTTTTAAAGGCGGTCCCGCTGGTCTTATTAACTGTGATTATGTTATTTTTGATGATGCATGTATAGATACATACCGCAATACTGGTGGGTTTGATATAATTGGATCAGGTCGTACAAAAATAGAAACGCCAGAACAATATGCAGCTTCAGTTGAATCAGTAAAAAAATTAAACCTTGACGCTATTGTAATAATTGGAGGCGATGATTCTAATACTAATGCGGCATTACTTGCTGAATATTTTATAAAAAATGATGTCCCTACTCGAGTGATTGGCTGCCCGAAAACGATTGATGGGGATCTTAAAAATGATTTAATTGAATCTTCGTTTGGGTTTGATACAGCTTGTAAAACATATTCAGAGCTTATTGGAAACATTGCGCGCGATGCAAATTCTGCAAAAAAATATTGGCATTTTATAAAAGTAATGGGACGATCTGCAAGTCATATTGCGCTTGAGTGTGAACTGCAAACACAGGCAAACATTTGTTTAATTTCTGAAGAAGTAGAAGCTAAAAAAATGACCTTACGTCAAATTACAAAAAACATTTGTGATTCTATTGTAAAACGTGCCGAGACAGCAGGGGACTTTGGGATAGTAATTATTCCTGAAGGACTTGTAGAATTCATTCCTGAAATGAAGATGTTAATTTCAGAATTAAATGAAAAAATGGCGCTTAAGGCCACTGAATTTAATGTACTTGAAGATTTTAATGCTAAAAAAGGATGGCTAAAAGATAATCTTTCAGCTATTGCGTATGAAACGTTTGTTTCTCTACCAGAAACGATAGCAGGTCAGTTTTTAGCCGATCGTGATCCACACGGAAATGTACAAGTATCACGTATTGACACAGAGAAACTTATTGCGCTCTCAGTAGAAGAACATCTTGCTAAACTTACAAAAGAAGGAAAATACACGGGTACCTTTAGTTCTTATTGCCACTTTTTTGGATATGAGGGACGCTGTGCTTTTCCATCAAATTTTGACTCCGATTATTGTTATTCACTGGGTTATAACGCTTTTATGCTAATTGTATCTGGAGTTACCGGGTATCTTTCAAGTGTTCGCAACTTAACGGCTCCTGCAGATCAGTGGATTGCAGGTGGTATACCACTAACTATGATGATGAATATGGAAATGCGCCATGGTGAAATGAAACCTGTTATTCGAAAAGCCCTCGTGGACTTAGAAGGTGCGCCTTTTAAAGCCTATGCAGAAAATCGTGATAAGTGGGCTATTGAAACTGCATATGTGTATCCTGGTGCTATACAGTATTATGGTCCAGCTGAAGTATGTGATCAGCCGACAAAAACATTAAAGCTAGAAAGTAACTAGTATAAATTGTTCGATTATAAAAAAGGAGGAGTGAAATTTGTTTTTTACTCTCCCTTTTTTACATCTTTTATAAATTCCTTTTATTAGATAGTATGTGAGTATGACAAATGGCTTAAAACTTGAACGTAGTAAAAATCTATGTTTTTCATTTACTGACAGACAAAATACCTATCTTATGTTAAATAGTGATGATGTAACGGTAAGTGATGGTATTATTCGTGGCGATGATATTCTCTTTTATGATGTTTGTATTATTGCTGACGAGGCTTTATATACTCGCTTTGATACAAATGCCCACATAACAATATATCATTCTTATTATACCGTTGACTTTCCTAATGCAGGCTTGCGGCTTAAAGTTGCTCTTTTGCAAAACGCCCTTTACACAGAAGTTTCTTCTCTTTTAGAAGAAGGTGGTGCAGTTTTTGCAAAAGGCTTTTTAATGCCAGAAAAAATTCAAATAGTGTATTTATGTTCACCTTTTATGGATAAAAGGTGTGCGTCAGCTCAATATAAAATAGTTAGCAAAAAATGCAGTAGTCGCATAAAAAAAATATATGGAGAAAAAGCTAACTATCTACGGTACATAGAAAGCAAGATCTGTATATTTGATTTTGACAAAAACATAACATGCGGAGAGTCTGCGCAGTTGCGATTTAATAAACATTGTATAAAAACAAAGCTTTTTTTACAGCAATCTAAGCTAAAAAGTAGCAACAATATATATGATAAAGCATTTCGCTGTGCCCAGTTAGCAGGACGAGCTCTTGTTACTGGTAAAAAAACTCGTGGTATATGGGCTGGGTTACCGTGGTTTAGAGATAACTGGGGACGAGATACTTTTATTGCACTTCCTGGAGTGCTGCTTGCCTCTGGTGACTTTTTAGAAGCTCGTAAGGTAATAGAAGGCTTTGCAAACTATCAAGATACAGATATAAATAGTAAAACGTATGGACGTATTCCTAATAGGTATATCGAAGGTGTAGAAGTAATTTATAATACAGCCGATGGGAGCCTTTGGTTTATCCGAGAAGTTTTAGAATATGCCCAATACACAGGAGATAAGACATTTATAGAAAAAATGTTTCCAGTAGTACAGCTTGTTTTAGAACAAGATATCAATACACGTACTGATGAAAAAGGCTTTTTATGCCATGGGGATGCAGATACATGGATGGATGCACGATATAAGGGAAGGGAACCTTTTTCTCCTCGTGGAAATCGAGCTGTGGATATTCAAATTCTTTGGTATACAGCACTGATGTGTGGGGTTTATATGGCAAATATGCTTTTATCCCAAAACACAAAAGTAATAGAGAATGCAAACAAATGGAAAGAAGCAGCAAGTCTCTTAAAAACTAACTTTATAAAACATTTTTGGAATGCGTCAACAGAATGTATGGCTGATTGCCTAATGGCTGATGGAACTCCAGATTTTCGTTGTCGCCCCAACCAGCTTTTTCTTGTTTCACTTCCTTTTAGCTATTTAGAAGACCCTGCTTTTATAAGTTCAAAAATAGCTGATTCTATCGTGCAAACATGTACAAAAAAATTAGTTTTCCCATATGGAATATGTTCATTAGAGCAAAGCGATCCTTATTTTCACCCTTACCATGATGGTTGTTCAAAATACCATAAGGACGCGGCATATCATAACGGTACTATATGGGGCTGGAATGCGGGTTTTACCATTAGTTCTCTGTGTCGGTGTGGATATTCAGACACAGCGTGGCTTTTAAGTGAAAACCTAGCTCATCAAATTCTTGAAACAGGATGCGTTGGTAGTATGAGCGAAAATTTAAATGCGTGGCCTGGCCCTAATGATGTAAAAATGTCATGTGGTGATTTTTCATATCCTACCGGAACATGGAGTCAAGCTTGGAGCGTAAGTGAATTTGTACGAAACACTTTTCAGGATTATCTTGGGATAGAACCGCAATTATTAGAAAACACAATAAATATATGTCCTCATATTCCTTCAGATTGGCTTAAAAAGGGCGGGATGGCATTTATCCCTCTTGGTATGGAAGATGATGCAAATGCTGCTCTTAAAAAAGTATCTAAAGTGAGTGGGATTCATTATAAATGGTCAATAAAAGATAACAAAACATCCATTAAAATTACATCTCAAATGAATATGAGTGTACAAATAAATATGATATTTAAAGATGAGACTCAGACTATTAAGCTTGTTCCTACAAACACACATACCTTTGTTGGAATATGCATTGGTGCGGTTGTAAATGATTCTTTAACATATAAAAAAATAGATTTTGCACAACCCGATATTGATATTGACCCACCAGCGCTTGAGCAAAAAAATTATTTGCGCACAATTATAACCCAAGGTACATTTAATGATGAACATGCCCCAAGTCCTTCCAGTGTTCATTAAAAATGACTTTTATGGTATAGTTAGCTGATTGGTTTTATGCTTTATGAATTGGTATAAAACATTAGAGGAGAAAGGCAATGCGTGACTCAAGAACTGTTTTAGCATTAAAAAAAGAAAAAAATAATATTAATCAAAATTTACGTGCAGCTAAACTCGGCTTAGGACATCAATTGTTTTTAAATACTACTCTACAGGTTTTTTCTAAAAACGAGAAAAAAACATATTTTTACTATAATGAAAACAGTGAAAAGTGCAGGAATGATATAAAAAAAATACGTGATTTAGCCCAAAAACTATGGCATTTATATAAGGCTCTAAGCGAATCAGATGACATAGAATCAGCCCTTATAGGACAATGGGAAATTTGGTATAAAACGCTTGGACAAATGATGTATCGTCATTATATTCCTTTGCTCCAAAGTGTTTTTGACGAACACTATACAAAGATACAAGCTCAATTAGAAAAACTTGATGAAGCAGAAAAAGCAGCTAAAGATCTAAAAGATAGTATGTTAGAACAAGGTTTTTTTTCTAAGCTTTTTTCACAAGTTAAATATATATCGGCTACTAATACAGTCGAATCATATATAACCCGCTATAATATACTTTTAGAAAAAGCAGGCAAAGCAGCCTATGAGGACACTGAGCTTTCATTAATTATTAATAATGAAGAAATTCATGATTCTATACGACGGGCATATAATACGTGTTGTACATTAGAAGAGGATATAGCAAAAGAGCATGCAAAAGGTATAAAAACTTCTGAAGAAATAACAGATGTAAAAAAGCAAATGGAAAAATTGTCTGCAACTGCTTTAGGTGAAAAAAGAACTCAGCAATTAGGTACACAAATAGACGAAAACAGTAAAAAACAAGATGAATATGCTATCACCAAGGCAGATGAAATCGCAAATCGTTATATGGACGAAAATGGTGTTGTCACCAAAGAGTTTCCTAGTGAATGTGGAGCAAATTTAAATACAATTTCTAATTTACGTAACGATCGAGTCTCGATTGATAGACGAATTCAAATTCAATGTCTAATAGAAAAAATAAGTTCAGCTAATCGTGAACTAGCGTCAAATACAAAAAAAATTAACGCAAATACAAAAAAAATCAAAACGCTTTCTACTCAAAACACAAATCTTGATGAAAAAAATAAAATTTTAAAACAGCAAACTGAAGAGTGGCAAAATGTAAAAGTTGGCCTAGATTTAGCAGAAGCTACAAATGTAAAGCAAATAGGCAAAAACCCATACTAACTACTATCATTGTTTCTAAAAGATTTTTCTGTTAAAGTGTCTGCCATGGGTGAAAAAGTAACTGATAAAAGAAATAGCAAAAAAGCTGAAAAGTATGATGAATCAAAAATTCAAACGTTAAGCGCCCTTGAACATATTAGGCTAAGAACTGGTATGTACATTGGACGCATTGGCAACGGAACAAATCAAAACGATGGTATTTATATTCTCTTAAAAGAAATTGTCGATAATGCTGTAGATGAATTTATAATGGGCAATGGAACGCAAATCGATATTACTATAGAAGACGGCAAAGTTTTAGTTCGTGATTTTGGTCGTGGTATACCATTAGGAAAATTAGTAGAATGTGTTTCTATTATAAACACTGGCGCAAAGTATAACGATGATGTTTTTCAGTTTTCAGTTGGTTTAAATGGTGTTGGGACAAAGGCAGTTAATGCACTTTCTTCATATTTTAGAGTTGTAAGTATACGTGAAGGACGTGCAGCAGAAGCAATTTTTGAACGTGGAATACTTATTAAATCTATAAAAAACCGAAAAGCACGTGATAAAACAAAAAATGGTACATATGTAGAATTTATCCCTGACAATGAAATTTTTGATGAATATGCTTTTAATATGGAATTTGTAGAGCGCCGTATTATGAATTATGCATATTTAAATACAGGATTAACTCTTACACTTAATGGTAATAAATTTCAAAGTGAAAATGGACTTTTAGATCTTTTGCATCATGAAGTTGAAGACACTGCTTTGTACCCTATTGGCTATTATCGCAGCAAAAAGCTTGAGTTTTCTTTTACACATTCAAATGGCTATGGTGAAAATTATTTTTCATTTGTTAATGGCCAATATACTTCTGATGGAGGAACACATTTATCTGCTTTTAAGGAAGGTTATTTAAGAGGAGTAAATGCTTATTTTAACAAAGGGTATAAAAGCGAAGATGTTAGAGAAGGTTTAACAGCAGCTATTGCGGTTAAAATACAAGCTCCAGTATTTGAAAGCCAAACAAAAAACAAACTAGGAAACACAGATGTAAGAAGTTGGATTCTTGCAAAGACAAGGGCAGCAATAGAAGACTGGCTGCACAAACACATTGATGAAGCAGAAGCTCTTGAAAAAAAAATTGAAGCAAATGAAAAACTACGCACTGAACTAAATACGGTAAAAAAAGAAGCAAAAGAAAACGCACGTAAAATTAGTTTAAAAATACCCAAGCTTAAAGATTGTAAATATCATTTAGGGGATGCAAAAGCTAAGGGCGATGAAACCGTGATATTTATTACTGAAGGCGATTCTGCATCAGGGTCTATGGTAGGAAGTCGTAATGCAATGACACAGGCAATTTTTAGTCTTCGTGGAAAATGCGAAAATATGTGCGGAAAAAAGAAAACAGATATTTATAAAAACGCTGAATTATACAATCTTATGATGGCCTTAGGCATAGAAAATAGTATTGAAGGCCTGAGATATTCTAAGGTAATTATTGCAACTGATGCTGATAATGACGGTTTTCATATTAGAAATTTATTGCTTACCTTTTTTTTAAGTTTTTTTGAAGAACTTGTTGCTACTGGACGTGTGTATATTTTAGAAACTCCGCTTTTTAGAGTGCGTAATAAAAAAGAAACTGTTTACTGTTATTCAGAAATTGAACGCGATAAAGAAGCTAAGAGATTAGGTCGTGGTGTTGAGATGACAAGATTTAAGGGGCTTGGTGAAATAAGCCCAAAAGAGTTTGGTCAGTTTATAGGTGAAGACATGAGGCTTGTTCCTATCGAAATTGAATCATTAGGAAAAGTTACTCCGCTTATTGATTTTTATATGGGCAAAAACACTCCAAAAAGACGTGAATTTATAATGCATAATTTGCTTGAGGAGATTGGTGTATAATGGCATATGTAAATACTATTTTTAATAAAAACTTTTTAGAATATGCAAGTTATGTTATTAGAGACCGTGCAATTCCTGATATTGAGGATGGTTTAAAACCTGTACAGCGTCGTATATTACACACACTTTTTAGTATTGATGATGGTAAGTATCATAAGGTTGCGAATGTTGTTGGAGAATGTATGAAATATCATCCCCATGGTGATGCTTCAATATATTCTGCATTAATTGTACTTGCAAACAAAGAAATCTTTATAGATAAGCAAGGTAACTTTGGTAATGTTTTTACAGGTGACGCAGCTTCAGCAGCACGGTATATTGAATGTCGCTGTACATCATTAGGTAAACAGATATTACATAATCCAGAAATTACTAATTATGTAGATTCTTATGATAGCCGAAACAAAGAACCGACATCATTTAGAGCAAAGTTACCCCTTGTGCTTATACTAGGGGCAGAAGGTATTGCTGTTGGTATGAGTACAAAAATTGTACCACATAATATTTTAGAAGTTATTGATGCTGAACGAAAATACTTACGAGGTGAAAAGTTTGAATTATATCCAGATTTTCAAACAGGGGGGCTTATAGATGTATCCGAATATGAGGATGGCAAAGGTAAAATTATTACTCGAGCAAAATTAGATACATCTGATCCTAAAAGGATTATAGTTAAAGAATTACCTGCTGGTGATAATACAGAAAATTTAATTCAAAACATTGAAGCGGCTGCAAAACGCGGCAAGGTAAAAATTTCATCAATAAATGATTTTACGACTGATACAGTTGAAATAGAAATAAGATTACCACGAAATGTGCATTCAAAAGATGTTGAAGATGCCTTATATGCATTTACAAATTGTGAACAATCAATTTCATCTAATATGCTTGTTATAAAAAACAATATGCCTCAAATAATGACAGCTACACAGATAATTGAATATCACGCACAACAATTAAAAACTGTTCTAAAAGATGAACTGGAGTTTGAGCGTGATCAATTGCAAAAAAAATTACATCTTCGTACCCTAGAAAGAATTTTTATAGAAGAGCGAATCTATAAAAAAATAGAAACAATGAAAACAGCCCAAACGGTTGTATCAGCTGTTAAAAAGGGATTTGAACCATATAAAAATGAATTGTCATACCCTGTGAGCGATGAAAACGTTGAACATTTATTAAAAATAGCAATTAGGCGTATTTCGCTCTATGATATTAATAAAAACAGAGAAGAAGTTAAGGTAATAAATAGTCGCTTAACAGAAATAGCAAAATTACTAAAAGACCTGACTGCATATGCTATAAATTGGCTAGATAATTTAGAAGCACAGCTTGATACAAAAGAATTAAAACGGCGTACTAAGATAACAAGTTTTAAGCAAATAGATGTGCGAGAAGCTGTGGCAGCTGATTTATCATTGCGATATGATGGAACAACTGGATATCTTGGTACAAAGGTACAAACTGGTAAAGAAATACTAAAAGTGTCTCCCTATGACCGTGTTTTTTGCTTACAAGGAACTGGCGAATATTCTGTTTTTGATGTGCCTGATAAAATGTTTGTTGGTAAAAAAATGATATACTGTGGGCATAGTGATAAAAAAAATCTTTCAAATGTTCTTTTCACGGCATTTTATCAAGATCCAGCTACAAAGTATGTGTATATAAAACGATGTCGCGTTAAACAATTTATTTTAAATCGTAATTATTCTATTCTGCCTGATCAGATGAAGCTACTTCATGTCGATATACGTGATGCATTTGTTTTTAGAGTTTATTATGTAAAAAAGCCCCGCTTAAAAATTCTTCAAGAAGAAATGAGCTCAGAAGATTTTTTAGAAAAGGGTGTAAGAGCTGGGGGTGTGCGGCTTGCGGCAAAGGAAGTCCAAAGAATTAGTATTGGTAAGCGTATTGCTCAGCCAGATTTGTTTTAAGATTGTATGAATGTTCTTTTAGAAACAGCAAAAGCTGAAATAACTATTAAAAATTCACGATTTATAGCTGAAGTTTTTTCAGCCGCGAATCAAAAATCTGCGCGGGAAATACTAAAAAAACAAAAGGCACTATATTTTGATGCGAGGCATGTAGTTCATGCCTTTGTAATAGGTAACAACAAAGAAATACTTGGTATGAGCGATGATGGGGAACCGCCTGGAACTGCGGGTCGGCCGGTGCTAGATGTGTTAAAGGGTAGTGGTATTACAAATGTGGTGCTAACAGTAAGCAGATACTTTGGTGGAACACTCTTGGGAACAGGAGGCCTTGTTAAAGCTTATGGAGCAGCTGCAAAAGCTGTTCTTAGTATCGCTTCTACAGAGCCCCTCGTTGAAAAAAAACAATTTTCTTTTTCAGTTTCTTATAGTTTGTATGAAAACACTAAGTTGCTTTTGAATCGATTAAACGCTACAGACCTATGCGAAAAATTTGAAACCTCTATTCACATTAATGGAAATATACCCCTTGCAAATGCAAAAGAACTATTAGAAAATGTTTTTGATTTAACAAAAGGCTCCCAAACAGTTATATTTGATGAATAAATGGTATACAAATTATTTTTCTGATGTGAGCACTATATCAATATCTAAGGTTTTACGACCTCGTAGTATTGATAAAACAATCGTATCTCCTGGTTTTTTATCTTCTAGTAATGAATTAAACATTGCTAAAGTATCAACTTTTTTATTATTTACCGCAGTAATGACATCTCCTCCAATATAAAAAACAGTGTTTGAACGAACAGAACCATACCGAACAGCCTTTGTTCCAGCCTTTAAGCCTGCTTTTTCACCTGTGCCATTTTTATAAAGCTCAGAAATTAGAAGCCCTGTGCTTTGCGGAATATGTGCATATTCCGCAATAGAAGAATTTAATTGTACTAAACTTGCCGCTTCATCAATAAAACCACGTTGTACTTTTCCATGTTTAATAATGTCTGAAACAACTCGTTTAGCTGTATTAGTAGGCACTGCAAAACCTACGCCAGCTGAACTACCTGACGTTGAATAAATCATAGTGTTAATACCTACCATTTGACCTTGGGTGTTTAATAGGGGACCTCCAGAGTTGCCAGGGTTTATAGATGTATCAGTTTGTATCATGTTTTGAATAATTATATTATCCGAGTTTTTAATAGGGCGTTGGAGACTTGAAATAATACCTGTCGTCATAGTTCGATCAAATCCAAAAGGGTTTCCAATAGCAATGACTTTTTGTCCAACTTTTAATGTGCTTGAATTCGAAAAAGGAATAGAGGTGATATTTAAGTCTTTTGGTGGATTAAATTTTAAAACTGCGAGGTCTGTTTGTTCATCTTGCCCGATTAAACGCGCTTCATATTGTGTTCCATCAGCTAAAGAAACATATATTTTATAAGCACCATTTACAACATGGCGATTTGTTACAATATAGCCGTCTTTGTCAATGATTGAGCCAGAGCCTGTCCCACCGTCCTGTGAAATTGCTTCTAAAAACCAATTATATCCAACTACTTTTGTGCTTATATTGACAACTGCCTCGCTATATGTGTCATACACATATATGTTTTGTTGTTCGTCTTGTGTATATGCGGTAGTTGTGTCAATATGTGCGTTTATAGATGGTGAGTCTACTAAAACAGGGTGTTTTTGTTGATCAATAATAATATTTTCTGTTTTGTAGGTAGAAGGTGTCGTTTTTTCACCAATTAAAAAAGCGCTATAGAGCAACCCCCCTAAGAGCAATGTGCAAATAATAGCGATTAAAATATGACGTTTAGTATACAATTTCATTCTTAAAATATAATACAAAAATAAGTAAAAAGAAAGTAGCACTCAAAAAGCTAAGAGTATATGTTATAAATGTACAAGAATACCCATTTTTGTAAGTCCTTGTTTAATTTGTTGTACCGTATACTCGCCTGAATGTACCATTGAAGCAACTAAAGCAGCATCAGCACCAGAGGGTTGGCTAAGAACATCAGCTATATGTTTTATTGTGCCACCACCACCAGAAGCAACAACAGGAATGGTAACAGCACGTGCTATCATACGAGTTAAATCGATATCATATCCCGATTTTGTGCCATCAGCATCGATAGAGTTTAGTACAATTTCTCCTGCTCCTCGTTCTACTGCTTCGTTTACCCATTCCTTGGCATCTAAACCGGTTGCAATGCGTCCACCGTTTATAAATATGTGGTATCCAGAGGGCATACTAGTGTCTTTTGCCGCATCTATGCCCAACGCTATACATTTCTCTCCAAAAATGCGTGCACCTTCACTTATAAGGTTTGGGTTTTTTACTGCTTGTGAATTTAAACTTACTTTTTGAGCTCCTGCATCGATTGTAGCTTTAATATCTTCAATCGTTGCAAGTCCACCTCCGACACAAAATGGAATAAATATTTTTGAAGCAACTTTACTAATTAAATCTAAAACAGGACCCCTTCCGTGTGCAGATGCCATGATATCATAAAAAACAAGCTCATCTACACCTTGTTTGTAATATTCTTCAGCCATTTGTATAGGCTCACCAATATCTATATTGTTTTTAAACTTTACACCCTTTGTTGTGCGACTATCTTTTACATCAAGACATACAATAATTCTTTTCTTTTGCATTTTTTTTCTCCAAAGTATGGTATGCTAACACAGCAAAGGGGAGATTTACAAGTAGGAGAGTTTAAAAACTATGGAATTTCTTGATTTTTTTATTTTTATACCGATAAGAAAACTATGAGTTTTGATAAAATTTTTCACGTTATAAAACTTGTTTTTAATGACACTCGTGTAATAGTTGTGGTGCTTGTTATCCTCTTATATATAAATTTTGTTATGTATATTTCCCGCTATCAAAAAAAAAGAATAAGACACCAAATACTGAAAAAAACTATTGCCAAAAAGACTGCTTCTGAGAACAAAGAAAAAAAAACTAATGAAAAAAACGATGAAAACGAAGACTCTGTAGAAAGTTAATACTAACTATGTTTTTTATAAAAGCATATGTTTGTTTTTTTCTAAACGAAAGCATAGCTGGTAAAGAAATATCAATTTTTTTATACCAAAAAAAACGACGTTCAATTATTTTATCGTCTAATTGCAGTGCATTTAAAATTTCAACTACATCATTTTTTTCCATAATAGGTGTATTAAAAGATTGTAGGTACGTTTTTTTTTCTTGATTTAAAAAGCTCATAATTAATTGTGTACGACTATAAGAGCGTCTATGTTTTACAATAAATGTAAAGAGACGCTCTGCATCTTTAGCTTGATTATATGCTATTCCTTCACAGATATCGCAGCCTGCACAGGCAACTTGTTCTCCTCCAAGTGCATCAAGTAAAACTTGTCTTCTACAACTTGTGCTTTCAGCAAATTCAGCTAAAACATGTTCCCGACTGCCTTTAGTAAATTTTTTTGCTTTATGTGAATCTTCAGAAGACCATAGTAAAATTGCTTTTGCAATGGAGCGATCTCGTCCGCCACGTCCTGCTTCTTGAATATAAGCTTCTGCAGTTGCTGGCGGGTCATAATGAATGACAGTATGTATGTCTTTTTTGTCAACACCCATACCAAATGCACAGGTGCATACTAAAATTCCTTTTTTTCGAGGGTAAAACCATTTTTCTGTTTGTGTTTTTTCTTCTTTTGAAAGACCTGCATGATACCAACGAACAAAATCATCTAAGCCCTGCATTTGAAAATATTCGCGTAAAAAAGTTGCAATGCTTTGCACTCGTTTTCTGCTTGAGCAAAAAACTATAAGTGGTGTTTTTTCTTTTAGTATTGTTTCAAGTAGCGCAGGTTGTTTTGCACAAGCATACTTTACATAATAGCGAATGTTTGCCCTGTCACTTTCACTCCTGACTATATGAGCGTTTCCATCAAAAAGCACTTCAGCTACTCTTTGTAAAACTGTTGGCGATGCCGTAGCTGTAAATGCTGTTACTACATGCGGGTTTAGTTTTTTAATTAAGGTCCCTAGTGTTAGGTAAGCTGGTCTAAATGTATCACCCCATTCAGAAACACAATGAGCCTCATCTATTGCAATATGAGAAACTGCACACTTTTTTAACCGTTCTACCAATGATTCTGATTGTAAAACTTCTGGGTTTGCAAGTATGTATTTTGCTCCTTCTTTAATACGTTTAAAATTATGTTCTCTTTCTTCTTTTGTTTGTTGTCCTCTAAAAACAACAGGAGGAGTCCCGCCTTCAATCATACGGCGTTCTTGGTCGCTCATAAGTGCAAGCAAGGGGTACAGGATAAGTGTTGGTCCTGGTAAAAGCAGAGCTGGAACCATAAAACATAAAGATTTACCTGCGCCTGTCGGTAATAAAACTATTTGATGATTTACCACATCTGTACAATCAGCCTGCACATTTTCTAAAGTATTTTGATATTCATGTATATCATTATATGCATCAAGAATATTTGCAATTACTAAGCGTTGCCATGGGAAAAGACTTGGGATTCCAAAATTTTCCAGTGCAGTTTTTTCCATAGGGTGAGAAATGCTCTCGCCAACAGGCTCTTGTATTGTATTTATTAAAGTACTCATACCATAAAATATGGTAGTCTCATTAATAAAAAGCGTAAATTTTTGTTAATTATCTAATACTGTTATTTCGACACGTCTGTTTCGAGCCATGTTTTCTTCACTGTCATTAGGTGCAATTGGAACTTGTCCTCCATGGCCTTTAATAAAAATTTGAGACGCATCTTTAACTTTTAAAGACAGTAGATAGTGTGCGACAGAATGGGCTCTTTCTTCGGACAATTGCATTTGAGATTCCTCAGAACCCCATTGTGCAGTATGCCCTTCAATAAGCAGATCGTTTTCAGGGAGGCGTGAGAGAATACTAGCAATCTTTTTAAGCTTTTCCTTTTCACTGTTCATAAGGTCTGCACTTTCTGCTTTAAACCGTATTTTTTCAAGGCTAATTTTTATTCCACGCTCTGTTATTTCTGCTGTAGTATTATCAATGTTTAAGTTATCAATTTCTTGTTTTATTGTATCTCTATTTGATTTTGTGTTTTTTATTGTTTGTTCCGTTACATACGCATGAGCTGTTCCGACAAATTCATAGATGTTTCCAAGTGACATTTCGAATAAAAGGTGAAAGTTCTCATCATAATGTACAAGAGCGCCTCTTTCATTATCCCAATAAAGTGTTTCGTTAGAATAAATAAAGTTTTTTACTGGGTAATTTTCAGCGTTTGTAGGTTTTTTGGGGCTTTTGTACATAATAGTATAATTAACCAATATAATATGTAGTTTTCGTCCTTTTTCTTCTATAGTTCCCTTGTATGTATATTCAGCTGTAAAGGGAATTTTATATGGTTTTTCAATATTAAATGTTTGTCTTAAATCGTGTGCCTCTTCACCTTGAAAAGTCCATGTGTCTCCAGGTTGTACATCATATTCAGGAAACACAGGGACATTGCGTACAACAGGCATAAAATAGTCATCAGAAATAGTATATTCCCCACGAGCATTACGTTCAAAGATGCTATAGTATTCTTGTCCCCACTTTAAAACCTTTTCACTTTCCTCAAAATCAGCATTTTCTGTTGTCATGTAATGGGTTTCAAGAATGCCTACACCATTGTCTTTTACATCTTTAACTTCTACAAAAATACGGTTTACAATTATTGAATGATGGCTTAATTCACCATTTATATAAATGTTTTCATCTGTTGTTGAAATAATACGGCTTGTATTGCCTTTTTGATGTTTAAACCTAAAGATTTCTGCACCTGCAGGGGGGGTAAAAAGTATTAAAACAAAAGGTATAAGGAGACCAATAGTAACGCGTTTTTTATTTTTTGCCAACATGTATATTCCTCCTTTTCCACCATCGGTAAGAAAAGACATATACTTAAATTGATTTTTTTGTGCTTTTTATCTGTCGGGTTGGTACTGATTGTGTCATTTTTTTTCATCGGTT
This sequence comes from Treponemataceae bacterium, assembly GCA_035647695.1. Taxonomy (GTDB): domain Bacteria; phylum Spirochaetota; class Spirochaetia; order Treponematales; family Treponemataceae; genus CETP13. The sequence goes on from DASRMY010000047.1 coordinate 18,852, forward strand.
TGCAAAATATGGAGAAGTTTTTACAATATCGATTATTGTTGCAAGAACATAAAAATGATTAGCCCGCCAAAAATACTTATCATTGCATTATGTTTCCAAAGGTATGTAATAACACAAAAAACAATTGCTGCTAACTCTGGCAAGCCATAGGGTGCAATAGAAAAACGAACGTCTTTGAGGCAGTAGATAACTAACACAGCCATAACAAGTGGTGGTAGATAGTCTGCTACAAATTGTAAGATACGTGGTGGTTCTCGCTTAGAAAAAAGGACAAATGGAAAAAATCGTGTTAATACAATAGCGAGCGCCATAAAAGCTATTGAAAAAAGAGTCTTTGATATATGCATCAATTTGATTTCTCCATCTTTTTAAGTGTTTGTCTAAAAAGTATTAATGCGGCTACTCCAAAAGCAAGAGCTGCAATAAGCATATTAGAACCTCGTCCAAAAATAATAATTGCTAACAGAGAAGATCCCGCACCTAAAATGGGAGGTAGTGGGTTTTTTGTAGTTTTAATTTGATCTATAAGTAACACAATAAAAAGCAATGTAAGTGCAAAGTCAATTCCTGCAAGATAGTGCGTAGGAATAAACAAACCTGCTATTGCACCAATAAGAGAGCCTAAAATCCAATACAAGTGATTAAGAGCTGCAATTGCTCCATAAAATTTAGAGGGGTTAGCATTGGGTGGAATAGCACAACTTGTCATAAGAGCATAGGTTTCATCTGTTAATGCAAAAATGAGATAAGGTTTTATTTTGCCGACATTTTTAAATGGTTTAATAAGTGAAAGGCCATATACTATATGACGACTATTAAGTAATAGCTGAGTAAAAAAAACAACAGCAAGCGAAGAATTTGAAACAAGCAAGCCAATTGCCATATACTGTCCAGCACCAGCATACATGGTAAAGCTCATAATTGGAGAAAGCCACCAAGGATAGCCGCTATTTACGAGTATGAGGCCAAAAGGGATACCAATAGCAAGATACCCAAAAAACACCGGGACGGTAATTTTAATTGCTAATTTAATTGCTAATACTGAAGAGTTACAATTCATAAAATGTATAATAGCATATTTTTATAAAATAAATATGATTAGTATAAAACTGTCTTAAATACGGAGTGGTTTTTTGATTGCTAATAATGCTTTTATTAGTTATAATTACATATAGAAAATGTGGAGGATTAAAAATGGTCGCACTTATAGTTGGAATTATTTTGATTGCATTTACCGTAGTTGCTGCGCTTCCGTCAGTACTTGGTTGGGGTGGGTATATTGTTCTTTTTATTAAAGGTTGTTTACCTGTTTTTAGTGCATTTTGCGGGGTTTTAGCTGTCTTTATAGGAATAGCTGATTTAAAAGATAAGAGAGAAGCTAAAAAAGAAGAAGCCGCTGTAGCTGAAAATGAAGATGCGGCGAAATAAAATTTACATAATAGCTACTATATAAAATCTGACAGTGGATGCATGGGGCATTGTTTGTCAGATTTTTTTTTGAGGTACATATGTTTGAGAAAATGAATAAAAAAATTGAAATGCTAGGCCTTATTCCTGTAATTAAAATAAAAAACACAGAAGAGGCAATTCAGGTTGCTAACGCATTATTAGATGGCGGTATACAAGTTGCAGAAGTTTGTTTTAGAGTAGATAAGGATGTTATAGATACGCAAAAGAGTTTGCAAAATATTGCTGATGGAATAACACTAATACGTAAAAAATTTCCAGATATGCTTGTGGGAGCGGGCACAGTTATAAATGCTGATCTAGCTAAAAAAGCAATAGAAGCGGGTGCTCAATTTATTGTATCTCCTGGTTTTAATCCAGAAACAGTAGATTTTTGTATAAAAAAACAAATACCTATTTATCCTGGGGTTAATTGTGCAAGTCAAATTGAGCAAGCTATAGCTAAAAATCTCAGTCTTGTAAAATTTTTCCCTGCAGAAATTTCTGGTGGCATTACATTGATTAAAGCTTTTTTAGGCCCTTTTCCTTCTATGAAATTTATACCAACAGGTGGTGTTTCTATAGATACCATTGGAGAATATATGCAGTGCGAAAATGTTGCTGCAGTTGGTGGCAGTTGGATGGTAAAATCAAATCTCATAAAAAACAAAAAATGGGAGGAAATCACACAGCTTTCTCGCAAAGCTGTACATGCAATGCATGGTTTTGAATTTGCACATGTCGGAATAAATTTTAAAAATGCTCAAGATTGTGCAAAAGGAGCTGACGAATTAGAAAAACTTGGTTTTTACGGTACAGAAAATAATGATTCTTGGTTTTGTGGTAATAATGGTTTTGACGCGTTCGAATTAATGAAAAAAAAAGGACGGGGGAAAAACGGGCACATCGGTGTTTTTGTCTATTCAATTGAGCGAGCATTGGCGTATTTAAAGCAGTATGGTTATACAATTGTACCTGAAACAATAAAAAGGTGTGGTAATGACGAAAATTCACCTTTGGTATTTACCTATCTTAATAAAGATATAAATGGTTTTGATATACATTTAAAACGAAAATAAAGAAGACAGTACATGAGTTTTGTTGATTTCTAAAAAAACTGTTGTTACT
>DASRMY010000048.1:0-4166 GCA_035647695.1 Treponemataceae bacterium
AGGCACAATAATTTTGGCACCTGAATAGCTTTTCGCTTTTTCTGGTGTTTCAATGCCTTCAAGCTTCATAATAAGGTTTTTTTTTGAACCCTTTACATTTTCAACTTTAAAAATGCTTTCGGTGTTACTTTTCCTTACAACAACCTCTGTTAAATCAAAAAAATGTTCGATTTCGCCAGAAGTGCTTCGAACTTTAAATGTACCCGATAATCCATGTGGAGATCGAATAATTCCAATTATTAGCACTAAGTTTAATCCAATATAACTAGTGAATATCGTTGCTTAGACTTGCCTGCTGTTACACCTAATACAGTGCGCATAGCTTTTGCAATTCTTCCGTACTTGCCAATAACCTTACCAATGTCACTTTGAGCAACCTTTAGTTCGATAACTGGACCACGATCTCCGTCGACTTCCTGTACTTCAACAGCACTAGGATCATCAACCAGTGATTTTGCAATGTATTCAATCAGGTCTTTTTCCATTTAGTACCAGTCCTAGCTCAGTTTTAGATTTTCTTTGTTGAGAAGTTTTTTTACTGTGTTTGACGGCTGAGCTCCAACGCCAACCCAGTATTTGATCCTATCTGTATTTAAAGAAATTTGCTTTTCTTCAGCTTCGATAGGATGATAATAACCAACTTCTTCAATAGCAGTTCCATTACGCGGTTTGCGTGAGTCTTGTACTACAACACGGTAGTAAGGACGTTTTTTGGAACCCATTCTCATGAGTCTGATTCTTACCAAGGTAAGCCTCCATATAATATTTTACACGTGATACGTGAGTATTATTTATATCACAAAAAGCAACGATGGGTCAAGCTACAAAGACCTAAACGTCATTTCATTTTTATCTACCAGCACGATTTAATACAGTAAACACTGTCTTCGCATTAATTAATAAAATATAGTAACCTTATTTTATTAATTGTATTTTAGAAAAATCTATTACGCCATCGTTATTAACCATTTCAGCAGGTGCATGCACTTTTTCAACTTTTCCAACAAACATTTCATGGCTTCCTGTTATTATTGAATCTACAACAGTACATTCAATATTCACTGGACAATCTGAAAGCAAGGGAGCATCTACCACATCACCATTTTGGGTTTTAATATTTTTGACTTGTAGCTTATCTTCATCACGACGGCTCACACTTCCCAAATAATTATATTCTTCTATAAAATCTGACGCTGGTATATTAATGACAAAACAGCCACTGTCTTTAATCATAGTATAAGAATATCGGCTCGGAACAATTCCTACCATAACCATAGGTGGTGCAAAACTACAATTACCACAATATGCCACAACTAATGCATTCTCTTCTTTACCCAAACGACTTGAAACAATAATTTTAGGAAGTGGATTTAATGCACCTTTTTTTGCTGCCTCAATTTTTTTCATAGTTCACTCCTTATATATATATTAAACACGTTAACAATCTACATCATGTTTATGACAAATAGTGCCTGTTGTTTTCAGTTCGCCACGAAGATATGCTTCTATTGCTGTTTTTGCGTCACCTGATACACCTACAATAACTTCTACTTTTCGTTGGTTAAAAATATCGACAGCACCACCGCCCATTCCGCCAGAAATAATAACATTTACACCTTTATCTGCTAAAAAATTAGGCAGAAACCCTGGTTTATGGCCTGGATTGGGTATTGATTCTTGACTAACTATTTTATTATTTTCAACTGAAAACAATAAAAAAACAGGACAATGTCCAAAATGCTCTGTTACATTTGTTCCTTCACTCGCTACTGCTATTATCATAATAAACTCCTATTACTGTTGCCTTAGCAACTTCCTAAAATATTTATAGTGTTTTTATACACCTTTCGTATAGCTTCTGCTGCTGCACAGTCTATATCGACAACAGTTTTGCCCATATTAATTGCCTTTCCGGCTTGTTCATCAAAGGGAATTTTACCCGCAAGGTGAATCTTTTTCTCTGCACAATAGTCGGCTATACTATCAGCTTTTTGCTTGTTTGTGTCATATTTGTTAATACATATAGCTGTTGTAATACTAAATTTTTCAGCTATTTTTATAATACGTTCCATGTCACTAATGCCAGAAACAGAGGGTTCTGTTACAATAAGAACCATATTAACACCAGCAAGGGAGGCAATTACAGGACAACCAATACCAGGAGAACCATCTATAATTGCTATTGTATCTTTTGGTACATCCATAGCATCTGTCGCATCTTTTAAGTCACTCTTTACCGCACTCACAAGTTTGCCACTGGCTCCACTGCCCATGCGTAACTGGGCTGTAGAAAAGGCTACGTCATCATGTTTATATAGCTCTAAATCTCCAGTTATGCTTGGTGTCATAATTACCGCTTTAGCAGGACAAACGAGTTGGCACACGCTACAACCTTCACAGCCAAACTCTGAAACGTGATAGGTATATTCATTTTCTGCATTAGGATTATCAACAGGGATTCGTTCAATAGCTCCAAAACGGCAATTTTCATAACATAAACCACAATGTGTACATTTTTCTTGAACAATAGATGAAAGTGACAAACCTTGATATGGACTGCGTTTTGGTTCACCCAAATCACCCAGTACCAAATGCATATTTGGAGCATCGACATCACAATCTGCAAAAGCACGAGCATTTGAAAGTTTAATAAATGAGCTTGAAACAGTTGTTTTACCTGTTCCACCTTTTCCACTTAATACTAAAAGTTGTTTAAGACTCATTGTGCCCTCCTTTGCTAGCACTTGTTTGCACCGCATACTGAACTTCTATTTGCTCATACAAGTCTGTAAAAAGTGAAGCATATATGTCCTTTTCTCGTACCAAAATCTTTCCGTACGAATTAAGTTCTCCTAAATCATGTGAAAAAGGAATGCGTAAAAGAACAGGAACATTGTTTTCTTCGCAAAAAACCGCAGACGGATCGTCACCACCTACACCATCAGCGTTGTCATCACTCCGTGGACATTTATTAAGAACTGCGCCAAAGGGCTTTTTAAAAAGTCTTACAAGTTCATGTACCATGGCAAAGTTATGCGCACCAAAAACAGTAGGTTCGGCAACAAGCACACAAAAATCTGCGTCTTTAATAGCATCCATTGCCAAACAAGCACTTCCTGGAGGGCAATCTACAACAACCATACTGGAATCGGACGGTGAATATTGTACAAGCTCATCTATTTTTTCATACATTGTACCAATAATAGGTGTTCCTGAGGCTTCACCAGGATTCATAATTCCTGTTACAACGGTAACCTTGTCAGATATAGCATCATTGCTTTTTGTCAGGACAGAAATTCCACATTCAACGGTCCCTACATTTTTTTCAACTTCAGTAATAGCACCAACGGGGCAAACTTTTACACAGCCTCCACAAGAATGGCAAATTTCTGAAAAAAGCAATGGCTTTTTAAGCATTGCTAATGCATTAAATTTACAAAAATCTACACAAGCGCGACAGCTTATACATGTGTCATTGTCAAATTTTGGGGCCATTACCGCAACAAGCGTTTCTGAAGTTATTTCTGGCTTAAAAAACAGATGCCCATTGGGCTCTTCAACATCACAGTCTGCATAGATAATGCATTCACTACCAGATTCTTTTTTAAATCCAGCTACTGAGGCAAGGTTAACAGACACAAGGGTTTTTCCTGTTCCCCCTTTGCCACTCAATACTGCAATTTTCATATTTTTTTTAAAGATTTTTTAGCCCCCATGTCCATGATAACCAGGATGAACATCATTAAGGGCTTCTAAGGTACCAGCCTTGTACGCTCTTATCATTCCGTCTAATGAATTTGAAGTAGTTTTAAACATGGCAATGTTTGCAGCTTTAAGTACATCTGCAGCATTTTGTCCACAGCGTGGGGTAAGTACCACATTAACACCAGCATCAACTAGTGATTGTGAAGCTTTAATTCCTGCTCCACCAGGTGCATTTGCAGCTGTGTTTTTTATAAAATTCATTTCTCCAGTTTCAGAATCAGCGATTGCATACAGTGGACAACGTCCAAAAGACATTGATACTGATTTTTTGTCATCATCTGCGGGAATAGCAATTTTCATATTTTTCTCCTTAGCTTTGCAAAACCGTTAAGCAGTTTTACATGTTATTTTGACTTACGTCACCAATAATCGACACCTTTAAAATACACTTATTTTTGACA
>DASRMY010000049.1:0-3240 GCA_035647695.1 Treponemataceae bacterium
TTTTTAAATTGTGTAAAAGCATCAATGAGTTGTATATGTTTTTTGTCTTTATGTGACAAACGCGACGCATAAATAAGATATGGCCGTTTTATAGAAAAAGGCTTTATTAAAACAGTATCATCTTGCATAGTATCTCGCGGATAAAACATACTATGATCTATCCCATTATATACAACTTCTATTAAATTATTATCTATACCTAAATGTACAAGGTCTTTGCGTATAAAATGACTTGCTGCAATAATTTTAGTAAGTTTTTTTAGGCCTGGCAGCAGCAATCTATTTGACCATATATCGTTTTTAGCGTGTAAAATCCTTGAAACAACACCATTTACCACAGCTATAGTAGGAACGGTAACATTACGGGGTAACACTTTCGAACCAGCAGTAAACAATACTGCATCGTACTTATTATTTTGAACAAACTTTTTCATGCGAAACATATGCCAAAGACGATCTCCAGAAATACTATCTGGTAAGTTTAAGCTCTTATAACGTATATTTTCATTGTTCGAAGCAAAAGTATATCGGTCTATTTCTGCTCCAAATAGTTCATATTCTATATCTTCTTGTACTGGAAGATTGCGTACAAGAGACTTTACATATGCTCCGATGCCTGAACGGCCATGATCCGAGCCTACTATATCGATACCTAGTTTCATAGGCTAAAATAATAGCATATGTATGATGAATATGCTATACTTTGTAATCTATGAAAAAATTATCAATTACACCTGATTATATTAAACGCCTCAGTCAACGGGGTATTAGTGAAGCAAGCTCAGTACAAAAACAAGTAATACCAGCCATACGAGCCCTGACAAACGGGCTTGTTTTTAGATCTGAAACAGGGAGTGGTAAAACACTTGCCTACCTTCTCCCCTTGTTTGAACAGCTTGACGCAGTAAAAGCAGCCGGAGAAGGAAAAGCCCCAGATAGCAGTACAAAGGCGGTAAAAATTATTATTGCTGCTCCCACACATGAATTAGCAAGTCAAATTAAAGTAGAAATTCAGGCAGCAAGTAATTACAAAGCTGTTTTATTACTTGGCGGTAGCCCTATAAAACGGCAAGTTGAAGCATTAAAAGCTAAGCCAGATTTTGTTGTAGGTGCGCCCTCTCGAATTTTAGAGCTTATTCACTTAAAAAAACTAAAAACAGAACATGTTCATACAATTATACTTGATGAGGTTGATCGATTACTTGCTCCAGAATTAGGAGATGATACAGAAGACCTTGTAACCCGTGTAGCACACCAACCAAATACAACACATACAAAGCTTATCGCATGTTCTGCAACTATAAAACCAAGCATTTGTAGTATATTAGATGATGTGTATAGAAACCCCATCGAAACAATTCTTTTAGCAGAAGAAGATGTTTTAAAAAACAAAATTACTCATTGGGCCATACATGCTGAGTCGCGTAAAAAAATTGATACCTTACGGAGTCTTTTATCGGCACTTGAAACAGGCAGTACAGAAAAACCAGGTAAATTACAAAAGAAAGTCTTAGTTTTCACCGGTCGTGTAAGCGATGTTGATGCTATAGTTCAAAAATTAGAGTTTAAAAAAGTACAGTGCGCCGGCCTTCATGCTAAAACTGATAAACTCAAGCGAAAACAAGCTATAGATCGATTTAAAAGTGGTAAATGCCCAGTGCTTATTACAAGTGATTTAGCAGCAAGAGGCCTTGATATTCAACAAATAACGCATGTTGTACATATGGATGTTCCATCTAATCAAGATTTTTTTATTCACCGTAGCGGTCGCACAGCACGTGCTGGAGCAACTGGTTATAATGTAATTATTGGTGACGAATACGAAATGCGACAATTAGTCAAACTAGAAAAAAAACTTGACATAATTATCTATCCTAAAGTCCTTATGCACGGCAGAATTTGTAATCCATAAAAATAATTGTTGTTCCCTTAATTATTAATAATTTTATTGTCAATAAAAAGTATCTCTTCTGCCTTAAAAGACTTTTTTATAATTTTTTTATTAATTTTAGAACCTTTTTACAAACATAATCAACCTGCTCGTCGCTCAGGCAGGTGTGCAGGGGTAATGTTATTTCATTTTTATACTGCTCGTACGAATTGGGAAAATCGATAATACTAAAGCCCATTTTTTTATACGCAGTATGCATGGGCAAAGGTTTATAATGCACATTAGTGGCAACCCCACAATCAACAAGACTTTGTATAAGCCTGTTTCGTTCTCCCTCAGCCTTTCCTGTCAATCGAAGCAAATAAAGGTGTCCACTAGATATTTTATCCGCGCTAAAATGCTCAAGACTTGTTACAGAGGAGTCTACAAAAACGTTGTCATATTTTTTAATAATAGCATGACGGCGTTCTACTGTTTGCGCATAACGTTGTAACTGTGAATCGCCAAGAGCTGCTTGTATATCTGTCATATTGCATTTATATGCTGGTTCTACAATATCGTATTCCCAAGAGCCATGTTTTGTTTTTGCAAGAGCATCTTTGCTTTGCCCATGCAAAGATGCAAGCATAAAACGTTTATACAAAGCTTCATGGTCAAAATGCGCCGAACTCCAAGTGATTGCGCCTCCCTCTGCTGTTGTTATGTTTTTTACCGCATGAAACGAAAAGACCGTAAAATCTGCAATCGAGCCAATTTTTTCCCCTTTATACTCAGCGCCTAGGGAATGGGCCGCATCTGCAATTATTGCTATATGTCCTAATTCTGCTTGAAGTGGTGAATCAGCACTAAAAAGACTTTTTGCAGCTTGTACAACTTCAAAAATCTCATCGTAGTCCACTGGTACACCGCCAAGATCAATTGGAATAATTGCCTTAGTATGCTTGGTTATTTTTTTTGCTATATCTTGTGGGTCTATATGAAAAGAATTTGGTTTTGTGTCAGCTAAAACAATCTGTGCACCTACATGATCTATAACACTTGCTGAGGCTGTATAGGTATAAGCACAGGTTATAACTTCATCGCCTTTACCAATACCTAACAACCGCAGGGCCAATTCTAATGCTGCGGTAGCAGAGTTAAGCGCTACTGTTTTTTTGGTATTACAGAATGCTGAAAGATTTTTTTCAAACATTTTGGTACGTGGACCAGTGGTTATCCAACCAGATTTAAGAACCTTTACAACTTCATCTATATCTTTTTGTCTAATATCTGGGGGTGAAAATTCTACATTCATAGTAAGTAATTATATCATACAAAAATATTTAATAACATATTACCTTGTTTTTTGT
>DASRMY010000050.1:0-5401 GCA_035647695.1 Treponemataceae bacterium
ATTAATTGCATTATCAACTTCAATGGATCAAAAGATTTTAGAATTGCAAAATACAAACGATGATATGCAAGTGTTTCAGCTTGAAATACGTAAATTCCAAGAAACCTTAACTGATATTTCTAATCGTTATGATAGACTCGAAAAGAAAAATAATATATTGGAAACTACAATAGACGGTGTTGATAAAACCTTTGAAAATCTTGAAATGCTTGAAAAACGCCTAGGTGAATGTGATAAGCAAACTCAGACTATGCCAGATCGTGTAAGAAATCTAGAAAGCGATTACTCTTTGCTTACTGCACAGAGTGGGAAAATAAACGAAGTTTTTGATAAAATGACTTCCTTGGATAGTATTTTAAAAGACACAGATTTACGAATTGAAGAAGTTGCAAAAAATAAAGATTGGATAGCAAAAACAGAAAAGCGACTCGAAGAAATGACAAAAGAAGCTCAAGGGCAAGTTAAATTATATTCAGATCTTTTAAAAGGCGAGCGCAGAAAGAAAAATAATGAAGGTGCTCCTCCTTTAGCAGTACGAGAAAATGTAATAAAACTTGCTCGACAAGGCTGGACATCTGAAGAAATTTCTACAAGTTTAAAATTAACCTTAGGTGAGGTCGAGCTCATTTTAGATTTTTTTGCGGATAATTCATTAGATAGGTAAAAATTTGTTATTTTCTTAGCAAACAAGATGCCCACACTTCAATTGCTTTACATTTGCCAACAGAATCTAGTTTTTCGCCTGTTTTTGCTTTTATAAAAACACTTTCTTTTTTTACGCATAGAATTTCTGCAATTCGATGACGTATTTTGTCACGATACAGTAAAAGCTTTGGTTTTTGCAAGGCTATCACACAGTCAAGGTTTTCAAGTTTCCAACCATTTTTTTGAACCAACTCCCAAGCGGTTTTCAAGAATTCGGCAGAATCTGCATTTCTCCATTTAGCCTCTGAAGGCGGGAAAAGCTCTCCTATATCGCTTAGTGCTGCAGCTCCAAGTAATGAGTCGGTAATTGCATGCAACAGGGCATCTCCGTCTGAATGAGCCATAGTACCCTTTTTAGAAGGGATTTCAATCCCACCAAGGATAAGCCGTCGGTTTTTTATTAGTCTGTGAACATCATATCCCAAACCAACTCGTATCATTGAAGTGGGTTCCTCATTAATCTTTTCTGTTTGTAGTATATTTAAATCTTTTTCATAGGTTATTTTTACATTATCAGCATTACCCTTGCACGTGTATACATCTCCACAGTATGTGCCCCATATTTCAGAATCATCAGTATATGTGTTTAAGTCTGTAGCAGCTTTTATATGGGCTTTGAATAGCTTTTTATAGGCAAAAGCCTGAGGAGTTTGTACTGCAGCAATGAGGTTACGCTGCAGATGTCGTTTTATTTTACCATTTTTATCGATTTCTTTTTGTGTGTCAGTGGGTTGAATTGCAGGTACAGCAGCCTCATATAGTATAACTGATCTAATTACTGCTTGGATAGTTTGCGTGTCTACAAATGGTCTTGCTGCATCATGTATAAAAACAAAGTCAGGCTCTTTCGTTTCGATACACGATGCATTATCTAAGGTTTTTAGTCCAGCAAAAATTGATTTTTGCCTTGTTTTGCCACCGTTAATTATGGTAAGGCAAATATTGTTTTTTTTAATTGCTTGAATAACTTTTGGTGATGCTTGTAGTGCTTTAAGAGTAAGATCTTTTTGTTCAGAGGGTGCTGTAAGAATAATGTGTGAAAGTTTTATTGTTTTAGAATTAAATACATACGGGAAAGCTTGTAAAAATGATTCAGCAGCACAGGAAAGTACAGTGCCCTTTGTTTTAGGAAAAACTAATGATTGCATCGGGATGAATTCTTTTTTTTTACCTATTCCCAAGCGAGTAGAAGATCCTGCTGCAGTCAATATCAATGCTACAGTCATCTAATTAGTCAGCAGTTTTGTTATCTGCTTTTTTTTCTTCAGACTTAATTTCGACAGCTGGCTCTAGTCGTGCATGTATCATTTGTTCAACTTCTTTTTGAGGTTTTTTAAAGGCACAGGAAATTTCATCTTCAAGAAGTTTTCGTGCAGAATCATATAATTTTCGTTCAAGTATTGGTAGTTCTTTAACCTTGCTTCTATGGTACAAACAACGTACTATTTCTGCAATGTCCTTTATGGTGCCTTTTTTTAAAAGGTCTAGGTTCATTTGATAACGTAGTTTCCAATCTGATGTAATAGGTTCAAAGTCTTGTCCGATCATTTCAAGAGCACAGGTGGCTTCTTTTTCTGAAACTATTGCACGTACTCCTAGCTCTTCGCATTTATCAAGGGGAATCATAACAGTCATATCAGAAACTTCAAGATATATTACATAGTATAAGATTTTTTTATCTTTAAATGTTTTTTCTTTTATTTCGTTGATAGTTCCAACGCCTTGGCTTGGATAAACAATTTTTTGATTAATCTTAAAGGTTTGTTCTTGCTTATTCATAGAAGTGGAGTATAGCATAAATTTATATTTTGGTCAAAGCTGTTTAAATACACAAAATTAAGATAATCTGGCGCATCCTTAAAATATAAATCCTTTAGAGGGTGAATATCAAGTACATTTGAATACCATCCTCCAAGTATTTCTGTATCTATGCAGTCAGCGGCAACAGGATGTGAAATTGGAATAATAATGCCACTGTCAATTAAAAGTTGTTCAGCTTTTGCTAGTTTTTTATTACGATCTACAGGATCTCTAAGATGAGCTGCTTCATGTATGAGTTGTTCAAACGTATCATTTGTCCAATTTGTTTCTCGTAAGGTAGATTCTTTTCGAAATAACTCTAAAAAAGCAAGGGGGTCAGAAAAATCACCAATCCACGTATAGGTGAATATGTCGGCTTCTATTGTATCAAATGATTCAAGATATGTTTCTGGATTGCATAATATAACTTCGACATTAACATGTGTTTTTTTGAGCCCTGTTTTAATTATTTCGGCGTCTCTTTTAACAGTCTCATAATTAGGGATAGCAATTGTAAGGTGTAACTCATCTTCTTTTGAATATCCAGCTGTTTGGAGCATTTCTAAAGCTAAATCTGGATCACAGTCTGTTAAGCCAATAATATCCGGATAATTAGGCAATGGTAGAATTAATGATGTTGCTGCAAAAAAATTTCCAGCTCTAAGCTTACTCCATGGTATAGCCGTTAAAACAGCATTTCTAAGTCTGGGATCGTCCCATGGCTTTCGTTGCTCGCTAAAAAACATAAATTCTGTTCCAAACTGAGCTGATACAATAAGCATTTTTTGATTATATAGTAAATCTGCTAAAAAATTACTTTTTACCCATTGCGTTTTACCTGTATTAAATGCCCATGTTGCCTCTTTAGCGTCTTCCATACCTACAAATTCAATGCGTTCAATTTGTACATTTTCAGCATCATGATATTGTTTGTTTTTGGTAAGTACCGTTTTAGTTGGTGTTTTAGATTCTAAAACATATGCTCCGCTAAAAAGGTTGTTGTCAGAAGAGATAACTGCAAATGCATGGTGAGCAAGTATGCTTGCAAAATGTGGTGTTGGTTCTTTGAGTGTGATAACCAGTGTTAAGTTATTACGTACCTGAATTTTAACGGTATCACTATTCGCTTTCCCTGTACGGTAATCATTTGCACCTTCTATACAACTTAAAAGAGAGGCAAAAGGAGCCTTGGTTTTAGGTGAAATCACTGTTAAAAGTGATTGCTTTACTTCATGTGCCGTAATTGGACTTCCATTATTAAAAGTACTATTAGGGCGAATGTAAAAAGTCCATGTTTTGCGATCTCTTGAAATTTTATATGACTCAGCGATTGCTGTCTCTGGCTCTGCAGTAGTTGCATTAAGCGTAAAAAGTCCTTCGTAAAGGCCGTTAAGAACCTGTGCATCTGAACTATAATTTGCCGTATGAGGGTTAAGGTTATAATCTCGTGGAAATCCCATTATTACAAGCGTTTTAGGGTTTGGGGATACTAGTTGTCCTTTAGTGTTTTGTGCAAATCCCAAAAAGATAGCGACACAAGCAGTAATAAAAAGTGTTAGTATTTTTTTATTCATCAATTATTCCAAGTTTTTTCAGTTGTTCGTGTTCCTCAATATATGAAGTGTATTCTGCCTTTCTTTGAGCTGTTTTAATAAGAGTGTTCTGTATAGATGTAAGTTCTATCGCCCAATTTGCAAGGCGTTCTCTATTAATAGGCCGAACTGCAGTTTTAAAAAAAATGTTTAAGGATTCTAGAACTACTATTGTTTGTTTGCATTCTTTTAGTTGTGTGTTTATAAATTCTAGTATTTTTTTTTCACTTTGTGTCTCTAATTTCATATAACCAGGCGTGTTTTTTATAGCAAAAGAAGAGTAAACAGTGTTTCTTTTCGAAAGTGATGTCATAAAAACAAAATAATTAAGAGTTTTAGTTCGTTTTAAATGAGTATGTGGATCTTCTATTTCCAACTTATATTCAATTCGAGGAGGTTCAATGTTAAAAGCTTTTCTAAGCATTTCTTGAAACCGACGCCAAAAGTTCTTATCCTCGTTATCTAAAAGAGTATGGTTTTCAGATATTTTCTTTATAATTTGTTCTAATTGGGGGGTAATACTTGCAAGTGTTCGGATGCTGTCCATTAGAAGTTCTTTTGTATTGAGTTTTTTTGTTTTTTTTACTGTTTGCTGAACCTTAATACGTAATGTTTCTAATAATTGGGTGTATATTTCTTGTTTATTAGGAGCAAACTCTTCTTTTACTAACTCTTCTATTAATTCTTTATAATAAGGCGTTTTTCCCATTACAGTTGGAAAAAGCTTTTTTATTTGACGTTCAAACTCTTGGGGTGAGTTTTGAGCCGTTTCGGAAGAATAGGTAGGGTGTTCTGTTATAGTTTTTCGAACTGTGGCTTTATATGCTATTTTTTTTAATTCTACTAAGTCTTTGAGTGTTTTGTTTATATTTGAAATGTTTTTGCGTGCTACGGTGATAAAGTCGTTTAGAATTTTTATTGCCATTTGGTCTGAACCATTTCTAATAGATGTACATATTCCAGATAATGCACGTGTGTTTGGATGAACCGAATTTGATTTTAGGGATTGCCATTTTATATAACTACTAAGTTTTGCCAATGTTTTAAGGCGGTCCAGTGAAAGATTTGCTATTGAAAACTTAAAATAATTGCAAAGATAATCTAGGCTCGTTTCATATTCTGATAGCCGTACTCCCATTACCATGGCTTTATCAGAATCAGAAAAGTCGCTTTCATCAGGTACAAAAATATCGGTTATTTTTTTATCTTTTTTATATGGGTCATCTTGTATAAGACCTTTTTTTGTAAGCATATTATGAAAATTTTCAAAAAGAGAAAGATAGTTTCGATATTCTGTTAATAAT
>DASRMY010000051.1:0-2527 GCA_035647695.1 Treponemataceae bacterium
GTGAATAAACTGTTATTTCAACATCGTTTTTTAAGCGTAATTGACCGTAGTTTCGCCCCATTAAACTTACTCGGTTACCTAAATAATCAATAAGTTTATCATAAACAAAGTTGCGGGCATTCCAATTATTTGCCATTTAAAATGTCCCGTGCTTCTTGTTCTTTTTTGTGATACTTTTCAATATCATTATTTGGTTTGTATTCTAAACCCAAAATATCACAAAACAGCTTTGTGTCTTTTTCGGCTTGGATGTGATGGGCATAATAACCTAACCACCAATGTAAATAATCAAAATGGTTTAAACGGTCTTGGTTGTTGATATACTTTCCAACAAAATCACTTTCATCAAAAAGTTCTTTAAATATTGTGCTGCGTGACTTTTTATAAAGTTGTCTTGCTACTTCTCTTGCTTTTGCCTTTTCGGCTTGATAAAACTTGTTAAACTTTTTTGTAAGTGTTGTGTTTCGATAACTACGTATTGCACTTTCATACGCTTCTTTAAACGCACCATAAACCTTTTTAACAAAAACTTCGGGTGTATAATCATCGTGATCAATCGGTATAAAAAAAGTGTTTATGCCCGAGCCAAGACAACCGTATTCGGGCGTTGATCCAAAAGTTGTTTTAAAATATTCATTATCAACAATTAGCACCCTTACTTTAAAACCCAATTCATTGTCGCTGGTAAAAATAACATTTTGTTCCAACTCAACTTTAATTGTGCTGTTTTCATAAAGTAAATGAGTTTTGCCCCACTCTTTACGGTTTAAAAAGTTCTTTTTAAAATAATCTAAATCTAACCTAAATAATTTAGTTGATACTTTATTCATACTTGCCCCCAAAAGTTTCAATTACTTTTTCAACTTCCGTTTCAAAGTCAATAATAATTTGCTTATCATTTAAGCGTTTGGCTTTTATTAAACTGCCCCGCCATAACTGCTTTAAAGCTTGTTTGCGAATTTTTTCTTCTTCCGCCAACGTTTCTTCAAGTGTTGCGACTTTGAATTTATTATCTTTTACAAGGATAATTTTTTCATAATCTAAACTTGCGTTAATAGCTATGCGATCGTGATTCATTAAGCTGCAAACATCGTGTGCGGTTTCGCTTGTGTTAATTACATACAAAGGCTCATATTTATCGCCTTGCAAAGTCAACGCTTTCATAGCAAACCATATTGCATTTGCTTTTTTAGCAATTCGGTGTTTTGATAACCACCAGTTTTCATTATCATTACTTGCTTCTACAAGAATGTCATAAAAAATATTTTGTCGTATTTCCATAGTTTTTGCCCTTTCTTACTATCTACTTATAGTTTAACAAAAATGTTAAAGCGTTGCAACGGATATGATAACTAATTAAACAATAAATCTTCAAGTGTTAAATGTGGGTTTCCTTTACCGTTCCAATAAATGTTTTCCGTAATCTTTCTACCAGCCCCCCCCGCTAACAATTGACTTTTTAAATCAAAACTCACTGGTTCAATATCGCTGGGGGCTTCATAACTTGATACATACACACAATAAGGTGTTTCCCTAAACCATTGCCAAAAATCAGCGTGATTAAAGGTGTTTTCCGCATATTCCGCTGTATTTTCATACGGTGGATCACAATAAATAACAGCGTTTTCAAGTATTTTATGGGGTATTTCGTTCAAAAACACCCGCCAATCATCGTGTTGTAAACGTTCTAATCGAGATAA
The DNA here is from genome assembly GCA_035647695.1 of Treponemataceae bacterium. Taxonomy (GTDB): domain Bacteria; phylum Spirochaetota; class Spirochaetia; order Treponematales; family Treponemataceae; genus CETP13. Next base: position 1,701 of record DASRMY010000051.1, read on the forward strand.
TTGTTCTAATTGTTGTAACTGCTGCAACTGTTGTAAACGTTCTAATTGTTGTAACCTACTAACTCGTTCTTCTTTTATCTTGGCTTTTACGAATCGCATAAAATCTAACCGTTTTTTTGGATACAACTTATAATCAATTGCTTTTACCGTTTCGGGAACAAAAAACTCCGTTGCAATTCCGCCCCACTCGTTAAACACTAACGCATTGTGTAAAGACCGTTTGTGTTCTTCAATATCTTCTCCAAACATATATGCCTTTTGCGAATTACCAAAGCTGTAAATCGTTGTTACAAACCCCACATACCAATCTTCATAATTGTCGGGGTTTTCAATTACATCCTTAAACCTTGCACGATCAACGAATTCATAAACCGTTGATGGTAAACCGTTTAACGCTTTTTTAATCAACGCTATTACATACTTATTCGCATCATTTGCTAAAACAGTAAACTTATTATGCAACAACACATAATGGCTAACAGCAAAACCACCGCAAAAAACATCAATAAAATATTTCTTATCAAAATGTCTTTCTAAAATATATTGTATTAAGTGTAATATTTTACTTTTGCTGCCCATATATGGCATTCCATAATTTTTTAACATTTTATTCTCCTAACATTTGCTCGAATATTGCTTCTAAAACATCCACCACGATAGCATTGCCCGCTTGTTTATACAACTGACTATCAGACATTCCAGATGATTTTGCTTTATGAAAGTCTTCATCTTTAATTCCCATTAATCTCCATGCTTCAAGTGGTGTAAGTTTTCGTATTCTTAATGGTGGGTTTGTTACTACTACCTTATCTCCACCAGCATCTTTC
>DASRMY010000052.1:0-2198 GCA_035647695.1 Treponemataceae bacterium
TATTAATGATGAGCTTATTGATTCACCCTATTTTTTAAGCATTATAAAAGATCTTTGCTATATACACGAAGCAGGAATTAAACTTGTAATAATCCCGGGAGCAAAGCATAGAATAGATAAAATACTTACTGACTCTCATAAAAAATGGTCAATAATTAATGGCCTTCGTGTTACTACTACAGATGCTATGCCTCTCATAAAAATGGCTGCATTTGATAATTCTAATAGAATAATGACTGCCCTTGCAGGGGAAGGTAAAGATGCCTTAATTGGTAATTGGGTTCAAGCACGCGCAACTGGTATTATACATGGTGTTGATTATGGGACATCAGGGGAAATTGAAAAAATAAAAACTGCTTCTGTACAAAAGGTATTAGATAACGGATTTATTTTAATATTTCCTTGTATTGGATGGAATACAACTGGAACACCGTATAATATTTCTTCTATTTCTCTTTCAGCAGAATTAGCAATTCGTTTAAAATCAGAAAAACTTTTTTTTGTCACTGCTAATGCTGTTATTTCGCCCAATACATATAAGACTCAAAAAGATTTTTTATGCACAGAACTCATAGATATAATGGGAGAAGCTCCAATTTCAGCAATGAACCTGGATGAACTAGAAGAGTTTTTAAAAATAAACCCAGCAACCAAAAAGAACAAGGACCACATAACTTTATTAAAAACAGCACAAAAAGCCTGTTCTGAAGGAGTTCCCCGCATTCATATTTTAAATGGTTCTTTAGACGGAGCATTACCGTGCGAACTTTTTAGTGGGCTAGGTTCTGGAACAATGATTTACCTTTCTAATTACAGCGGCATCCGAAGCATGAGCAGAAATGATATTCCAGGTGTTCTTAACTTGATGCGTCCTTTTATAGAAAAAAACATTCTAATTCCAAGAACTGCACCAGAACTTCTAGAACAATGCGATGATTTTATTGTATATGAAATGGATGGTGGTATAAAAGCATGTGCGGCCCTACACCTTTACGAAGACAACCAAGCAGAAATAGCTGCTATAGCAGTTGATCAAGAAAACTCACATCTTGGAACAGGGCCAAAACTCGTTACTTTTCTTTTAAAAAAAGCAAACCAGCACAACTGTTCAAGTGTTTTTGCTCTTACTACTCAAACAGCTGACTGGTTTATTAAACTAGGTTTTTCTGAAAGCACAGTCGAGTCACTCCCAAAAACACGCCGCGACCAATGGTCAGCAGAACGCGGCAGCAAAGTTTTTAGGTTTTCTTTGTAGGCGAAGATGTTTCACGTGAAACATCTTCGCCTACTTTTTCTGAACCAATTTCTTCTTCTGCGTCTATCTTATCGATTCCAATTACAAAATCAGGCGGGTTAATTGTTAAAATTCTTATACCTTGAGTAGAGCGCCCTTGCAAACTAATCGTGTGAGCATCTGCTCTCAGTGTTTTTCCCTGGCTTGTAATACACATTACTTCATCACCTTCAGCAACTGTTATAGCTCCGACCACTTTTCCGGTTTTCTCATTTACCGAATACCCTATTTGCCCCTGTGTATTACGAGAGTGTGGCATAAACTGATCAAATTCTGTGCGTTTGCCATACCCAAACTCAGTAAGTAAAAGCATCGTTTTCCCTTCTTCAACACGAATAGCTGCTGTAAGTTTATCATCGTTAAGAAGTCTTAGCCCGCCTACGCCATGCGAACTTCTACCCATAGAACGAACCTGTTGTTCGCGTATGCGAAGCCCTTTTCCATTTTTAGAAAACAACAGAAGTTGATCCTCTCCTGTTGTCAAGATTGCAGAAACAACCTTCTCTTCAGGGTTTAGCTTTATTGCAATGATACCGCGGGTTTTAGCATTTCTAAAATCATATGTTTTTACTTTTTTTACAACCGCTCTAGAAGTTGCCATGAAAATAAATTCGTTTTCTGAAAATTCTTTTAAATTTACTACGGTAGCAATCTTTTCATCTGGTCCTATTTGTAAAAGACCTTTAATATGAGCTCCACGTGAATTTCTGCTTGATTCTGGTATTTGGTGAACTTTTAACCAATATGCTTTTCCCTCATTAGAAATAAACATAATATAGTCGTGTGTAGAAGCAATAAAAATTTGTTTTATATAATCATCATCAACAAGTTTAGCAGAGTTTGAACCTTTTCCTCCCTTGCCCTGGTTTTTATACGAGGTAATTGGAACTGTTTTAATATATCC
>DASRMY010000053.1:0-2492 GCA_035647695.1 Treponemataceae bacterium
AAATATAGCTACATTAGACAATAAAAACCAATCTTTTTTTTACTTTTGAGAGTTTAAGACAGATAATGGTTGGTTTTCCTGCATAAAGTCAAAATACTCATAGATTTGTAAAAAATGTCTGATTGCGTATTCACAAAACCCATTGGATAATTAATGTAGTTTATTTTCTAGGAGGAAAAAAATGAAAAAAACAGTTTTTTTTGTATTGCTTGCTTGCCTCACTATCTCAAATGTATTGTTCGCTGGGGGTCAAAAAGAATCTGATGATCCAAACGCACCAATTACTATTAATTATTGGACACATGAAGATCCAAATCGCACAAAGCTTGAAAAAAGATACATTGAAGAATTTGAGACCGCTCATCCTAATGTTACTATAAACCGGGTTGTTAATTCTTCATCAAAAATGAAGGAGCTCATATTAACAGCCTTTGCAGCAAATCAAGGTCCAGATATTTTCAATATTCCTATTGAAGATGAATATTCATATATTGTAAACCAACGAGTAGCCCCTGTAAACCTAGAAGCCATTGGTATAAAAAACAATAAAGAGTTAGCAAACCGCTATATACCTAACGTTCTCGACTCTGTATATATGGATGGTCAGTATTATGGGTTACCTTTAGAACTTACTAACTGGTGTATATATGTTAATAAAAACGTCTTTAAAGATGCAGGTCTTAATCCTGATAAAGATTACCCAAAAACATGGGAAGAAATGGCCAGTGTTTCAGAAAAACTTACCATCCATGATGGGCAAATTGTTACTCGCCGAGGATTTGACTTTCGTTATCCATACTATTTAGTGTCTATGCTTCCTATGGTAGAACAATTAGGCGGGAAACTTATTAGCGATGACGGAAAAAAGGCCATAATTAACGACGAAGCTTGGATTGCTTTTTTTGATTACATGCGCGCATGGGGACCAGCTGGTAAAAACCTCGGTTCTCCTACCTATACAAATGCACGAAAACTTTTTAACAGTAACAACAATGATATTGGTATGGCGATGTCTGGGTTATATCAAATTGGTAGAATAAAATCTGACAACCCTGGCTTTTATGATAGTGGTAATTGGATGGTTGTTCCATATCCAGTATTTGAAAATGCTGTACGTGATGTCGCTTGTAATTATTACGGACATTATCTTATGGTAAATGCTCAAAAATCTAATAGACAACAACAGGTTTCATGGGAATTCATTAAATATATGCTTAGTCATCCAGAAGAATATCTCGAAGAAGTAGGAATAATCCAACCAACTAAAAAATTAATGTCATCTAAAACTTTTACCTCTATGCCTTATTCTGATGTTTTTGCCAATGATATGGCAAAATCACATATGGTATATTATGGCGAAAACAGCGCTAAACTACAAGAATTAGTAGGTGAAGCGGTAGAAAGTGTTATGCATCTTGGTCGTTCTTCAGAACAAGCGTTAGAATTACTTCGTGCTAAATCACAAGAAATACTAGATCGATAACAGCTAAAAGGGAAGGAAAACCTTCCCTTTTTATTTATAAGAATGAGGTCATACAATATGCATAAAAAACATCATAATATTATTGAAAAAAAACAATCACGTTGGGGATTTGCTTTTACTGTTCCTGCAATTATCTTTTTTTCAATCTTTAGCTTTTATCCCATTTTTAATGCACTCTATACCAGTTTTTTTGACAAACGATTATTATCCTTGCGCGCCCCAAAGTTTAGTGGCTTAGGAAACTATATATATTTACTTACATCAAAAGATTTTTGGAACTCCGTAAGGGCAACAGGTGTATTTACCATTGGGACATTTATTCCATTGCTTTGCTTTAGCCTTTTATTAGCAGTGCTTATTATGAGTATTCCTAAAGGGAAAAAATTTTTTCAAATGGCATACTATTCACCCGCAGTACTTTCATCTGTCGTTGCTGCAGCGATTTGGCTACTTATATTTGACCCGAGAGGATTAGCCAATCAATGGGTTAATTTTATTGCAGGCACACCCGGTCATAACTATAATTGGCTTTCTAATCAAATAATGGTACAATTTTCAACGATGCTCGTATATTTTTGGAAATATATTGGATATTTTGTCATACTTTTTATAACAGGATTGACTACAATTCCTACTGGAATATACGAAGCAGCACGTATAGATGGCGCAAACAGGTTTAGCATTTTTTGGAAAATAACATTTCCACTTTTAAAGCCAACCATTGTCCAAGTATCAATTATGTCAATGTTGCAATGTCTTAAAACGTTTAGCACGCAATATTTATTTACACAATCAGGAGCACCTCAAAGCCCTATTAATGTTATTACACTCAATATCTACAACACAGGAATTAGAGACCATATGATTGGCAGAGCAAGTGCAATGAGTATTATTTTATTTATTGTTATGCTTGTCTTATCATGGATTCAACTTAAAGTTACCCGTGCTGATGATGTCGATTACTAAGGAGTTTTAAAATGTTACCACAAAAAAAAACATCATATACAAT
>DASRMY010000054.1:0-6004 GCA_035647695.1 Treponemataceae bacterium
ATACAGAGCCATGTAAGTATAATAATGCAAGCTTGACGAAGGTTAACGGGAGCAAGTAAAAAAGCAAGTAATGTAAAAATACTTATAAAAATAATACCGCTTCCAGTTGGTTTACCCTTTGCTGCTTCTATAGTAATTGTAAAGTCGCGCCCCCTATCTTGTGGAAGCCATTTATAAAAGCGAGGCAGTAAAAAAAGTGTTAGTAAAAAACCACCAATTATTGCAAAAATGACAATAACAGCGTACGACTGTAAAAGCCTGGCTGGACCGTATATAGAAGATAAATAAGAAGAAAGTTTAAAAATCATCCGTTTTTCCTAATGTTTAAAATGTCGTGTACCAGTAAATACCATAGAAATACCGAGCTCATTACAAGCATCTATAGAATCCTGGTCTCGTATTGAACCACCTGGTTGAACAATGGCTTTTATACCGTATGTGGCTGCTTTGCGAACAGAATCGTCAAATGGAAAAAAGGCATCAGATACAAGCACCTGCGCATTGTCAATACCAAGGTTTTTTGTATAGTTTTGTGCACGCTCTAACGCTTGTTCAGCAGCCCAAATTCGACTTGTTTGACCACAACCAATGCCAACAGCGGCTTTGTTTTTAATAACGAGACAAGCATTAGACTTAGCAAACAATGCTATTGTCATACCAAAAACCATTTCTTCTATGTGAGATTGACTCGGTTGTGCTTTTGTAACAACCGTCCATGTATCAAACAAATGAGCATCTCGGTTTTGAACAAGTACCCCACCATCAACAGAAGTACAATCCCACTGTTCCTCACTAGGAACCTGAGCTCGTATGAGCCGCAAATTTTTTTTACTTTGCAAAATTGCACGTGCCTCATTTGTAAAGCCAGGTGCGACAATTACTTCTAAAAAACAATTTTTCATTTCTTCAGCAGTATCTTTATCTACAATAGCGCTTGTGCCAACTATGCCACCAAAAATAGAAACAGGATCACAATCAAAAGTCCGCTTATAGCTTTCAAAAGGTGTTTTTCCTAGAGCTGCACCACACGGTGTGTTATGTTTTAAGGCAATAGTAAAAACGCTTTTAGAACAGTCACCAAAAGAGACTTCTTGCATAGGTTTTGCATTTTTAACAAAGGTATTAAAAGCACAAACCCCCTTCCATGCAACATCTACGTCCCTAATATTATTATACGATAAAGCCTTGCCATGTAATTGCTTCATGCCACCAAAAGCACCTTTTCTATCTGCACTAAGATATAAAGCTGCTTTTTGATGACTGTTTTCACCATATCGTAGCTCCTGATGTTTTATAAGCGGCATTGTATAATATGTGGGGAAGGGTGAGGCCTCTGAGGTATCATTTTTAGTACTATTAAACATAAATCGTGAAACGGCAGCATCATAGGCAGATGTTAGGTTAAAAACTTTTGCTGCTAATTCTCGTCGACGTTCAAATGAAACAGCACCCTGTTTCATTTCGTCGGCGACGGCCACATAGTCGTCTGGTTCGGTGATAACAATAACATCGTTATAATTTTTAGCGGCAGACCTAAGCATAGTAGGGCCACCAATATCAATAAATTCTAGGGTTTGAGAAAAAGAAAGCCCCTCCTGTACTTTTTCAAAAAAAGGATACAAGTTAACGCAGACTAAATCTATTGGTGCAATATCTAAATCTTTAAGCTGCTTAAGGTGTTTAGGCTCATCGCGCCGTGCTAACAAACCAGCATGAATTTTAGGATGCAATGTTTTTACTCGACCATCTAAACATTCGGCAAACCCAGTGATAGAACTTACATCGGTAACTGGTATGGCATTATCTTTTAAATATGCAGCTGTGCCACCGGTAGAAATAATTTCCCAATTAGTACTTTTTAAATAATGAGCTAATTCTAAAATACCATTTTTTTCATATACGCTTATAAGTGCTCTTTTTTTCATTGCTTCTCCTAAAATGTATACTGTTTTAAAAAGAGCCAACTCTCGGGTTTGAACCGAGTACCTGCTCGTTACGAGTGAGCTGCTCTACCAAGTGAGCTAAGTTGGCAAAATGGTTGATGTAGTATACAAAAAGCGGTAATTAGGGTCAATGAATAGTAACCTTTTTAATTTATTGTCGTTGTTGGCTTTTTTGCTCAACCAAACGTTGCATTTCGCCAATATTTGATACAACCATATGCGTTTCAAAAATTTGCAGTCTATTTTTTTCGACAAGTTTACTTAGTTCGTCCTGTACTGTTTCATAAGGAAGTGCAGCCCAGTGAGAAATATCTTGAATTGTTAAATTAAAACGACGACTGCGCTCGCCTTTATTTTTAGAGGGATTCATTTCATCAAACATTAAAAAAACATCACAGATACGTGCTTGAGTATCTGCGATACAGAGCGTTTTAAAACGCCGTTTTTGGTCATAAATACGTTTGCAAAAGAGTTTTAATAAAACAAGAGCAATCTGAGGATTCCCTGTAACAAGAATGGCAAAATTTTCTTTATTAAATTCTAAAACTTCTACATCATTTATTGCCACACAGGTAGCAGAACGAGGACTATTGTCAAGAATTGCCATTTCTCCAAAAAACTCTCCAGGCATAAGAATGTCAATGTTCTTTTTAGTACCATTTACAGACTTAACCAATTGTACTTGCCCTGTTTGTATAAGATAAAAATTTTGACCAGGCTCATATTCACAAATAATAACTTGCCCTGGTTCGAATGGTTTTGCAAATCGCTCAAACGCAGGTAACGAAAAATGCTGCAAAGCGCTGCTTTTTTCATCATCATTTAGAATAAGGCTCGATTCGGCAGAAACATTTTTTGTTTTTACCTGGTTCTCATGCCGGCGTACTGAGTCTTTAAGCAAGGTTTCAATATCTACTTTTCGATCAGAAGAAGGAAAATGCTCTAAAAACTTTTTACAAATATCCGCACACGATCTATATTTTTCATCTATAAAAAAAGAACGGGCAACTTCTATCATACCCTCTTGATTACTTACTTTTTGAGTATTATGAAGAATAGACTCTGTTTTTTTATGAATAGTGCGTAATTGTGACGAAAAAACTTTAAGCATTTTCATAATAAGCTTTTTATTACGGCTAAAAATGGCTTCAAATTCAGGTATTGTTAAAATAATAGCAGTTGTATTACAAAGAACAGTAGCCGTTTCTTCTCGTGGAAAATGACCGAGTGCTGATTTTACGCCAAAAAACTCACCGTCTTTTAAGTGCTCGGTAACGGGAGAACCAGTTTCTATATCAGTTGAGGTGAGTATTATCTGTCCTTTTTGAATAACAAAAACACGCTCATCATAGTCGCCAGAAAAGTAAATTATAGAGCCTTTTGTGTACTGCATTGGCCTTGGCATTTCTACTTCCTTATTAGATAAAATAATTAGCAAGCTGCAAAATAATAACACAAAGCTATTTTTTATGCTATTATATATAGTATGATAGATTTACACACTCATTCAACCGCGTCTGATGGTACCTTGTCGCCGTGCGAATTAGTCAACTATGCTGCCGAAAAAAACATTGGCGTACTAGCACTGACAGATCACGATACTATTGAAGGACTAGCAGAGGCAACGGTAGCTGCTAAAAATGCCAAGATACAATTTATTCCTGGCATTGAATTACATATTGCATGGCCTACAGGTGAATTCCATCTTTTAGGCCTTGGTATTAAAAGTATATCACAGGAATTAGTAAAAATCATTGATTTATTACAAAAAGGGCGAAAAAAACGCAATTTAGAAATTATTTCACGTATGCAAGAAGCAGGTATTGATATAAAAATTACAGATATAAAGACAACAAACGCAAAAACGATTGGCCGTCCACATATAGCTACATGGATGGTTGAGCAAAAAATAGTAAAAAACCATCAGCACGCATTTGATAGATACCTTGCAAAAGGACGACCCTTTTTTGTAGAACGAAAAGGAGCTTCGCTTGATGAGAGTATTGGTGCTATAACGCAATCTGGAGGAGTGCCTGTTCTTGCGCACCCCTTATCGCTCTATGTTTCGTGGGGAAAAATGGAAGGTGTGCTACAAAATTTATATGAGCGAGGAATACAAGGGCTTGAAGCCTGGCATCCAGCAGCACGGGTTGTAGAGTGTGAACGTTTAGAAAAACTAGCCCGACACATAGGTTTTTTTATTACTGCAGGCAGCGATTTTCATGGCAAGACAATTAGACCAGATAGGGCTATTGGAAAAACCGCTGGTGGAAAAACCATAGATGATATTTTTTGGACTGAAGAGCTAAAACCTGCTCTAGAAAAATAGCTGTCTAAGCCAACTCTTACACCTAAAACACGGTATTATTTTTAAAAAAGAACCTGTTTTTTACATACGTTCTCCATTTTTTGCCATATAGATGAATACAATGTACATAGACGCTAAAAAAATGGAGTGTGTATGCAAATTACTAGTTTTTCACCCTTTGGTTATGAAGGAGCAATGGTTACTGTAGAAGTAGACTTGCGACGAGGTATTCCGGCTGTAGATCTTGTAGGTTTAGCTGATAATGCAGTAAAAGAAGCAAGAGAGCGTATGCGTGCTGCAATAAGAAATTCGGGTTTTGATTTTCCGCCAGAAAGGGTACTTATTAGTTTATCTCCTGCTGATGTAAAAAAAGAAGGCGCCGGGTTTGATCTTGCAATGGCTTTGGCAGTTTTGTATAAAAAAACACAGCTTACATACAATAAAGAAACAACAAAAATTACACAAGTTCTTGTTATGGGGGAACTTGAGTTATCAGGGCGCGTTCGGCGTGTTCGTGGAGTGCACGCGGCCGTATCGACAGCAGCAGAAAACGGTATTTGTTTTTGTATTGTCCCACACGAAAATGCAGAAGAGGCAGCAGGTGTTGATGGGATGAGTGTTTTTGCTGTCGAAACCTTAGAGTCAGCCTGGAAAATATACACACACTTGCCAAGTATTGAAAAAAAAGAAAAAGAAACTAAAAAAAATACAATTGCTTCTCAGGCAACCAATACACAAGAGGCAGTTGAGTTTGCGCCCATTATATATGGAGAAGATTTTAGCGGTGTTGTCGGACAGTCCGAATTAATACGTGCCTTACAAATTGCTGCGGCTGGACGGCATAATGTTATTGCGTATGGACCTCCCGGTTGTGGAAAAACACTCGCGTTACGTCGTTTTTCATCGCTTTTACCGCAACTAACACTTGAAGAATCTCAGCCTGTAACCCGTATTTATAGTATTGCGGGTTGTCTGCCGGTAAAAACAAATTTAATGCGCACACCGCCTTTTAGAATGCCACATCAAAGTGCCAGCCTAGAAGGTCTTATTGGGGGAGGAAAAAACTGCCGACCTGGAGAAATTTCTCTCGCCCATAATGGGGTTTTGTTTTTAGACGAAGCAGCTGAGTTTAAAGTGTCGGTTCTTCAGTCACTTCGGGTTCCGCTTGAAGAAGGACGAGTTGTTTTAAGCCGTGCTGGTCGTCGCACAGAATTTCCCGCTCATTTTCAACTACTAATAGCTGCAAATCCTTGCCCGTGCGGTAATTTTGGTAGTGATGATAAAATTTGTGTATGTAGTGCCCGATCGGTTGAACAATATTGGCGACGATTTTCGGCTCCTCTTTTAGATAGAATAGACATACGAGTAGCGGTAAAAGCTAATACTGCTGACAAAACGGTAAGTGGTGAACAAGCCATAAGCACCCAAGAACTTAGAAAAAACATAGCAGTAGCAGTCGCTATTCAGCGCAAAAGACAAGGCAAACCTAATGCCTGGTTAACACCCTCTGAAACAGTCTTTTATTGTAAACTTAATGAAGAGTCTAAAACATATTTAGAAAAACAAACAAACGAACAAGGGTTTTCTTCCCGTGCTGTTCACAGCTGTATGAAATTAGCGCGAACAATAGCCGATATGGTAGAAAATTATGACATTACAATAGAGCACTTAAAAGAAGCAATAGAAATACGAAAAAGCGAAGCGGGCTCTGGAATACTTTTTTAACCCTGTCTTTGTTGTTGAAATATATAAC
>DASRMY010000055.1:0-8416 GCA_035647695.1 Treponemataceae bacterium
GAAGTAACTATGTCTGTAGAAGAACGAGAGCGGGCAGAATTACAAGAGAATGCTGTATCAATTGCGAGGGAACATCCTGATGATGTTGCAATGCTTATTAGATCGTGGTTAATGGAGGAATAAAGAATGGCTGCAACAGCAAGTTCAGGGAGCAGTAAAAAGCCCCGTGATTATAAAAATCTAACTGGTCGTCAAAAAGCGGCTATTTTTATGGTTTCTCTTGGTTCTGATATTTCATCAGAAATTTTTAAACATCTTCGTGAGGATGAGGTAGAAACTCTCACGTTTGAAATTGCACGACTAGATACTGTAGATTCAGATTTTAAAGAAGCGGTTCTTCGTGAATTTCAAGAAATGATGAAAGCTCAAAATTACATTACTTCTGGTGGTATTGATTTTGCTCGTGAACTTCTCGAAAAATCACTTGGCTCACAAAAGGCCATAGATATTATTAACCGGCTAACAAGTTCTCTACAAGTTCGTCCCTTCGATTTTATACGGCGTACTGATCCTGCGCATCTATTAAACTTTATTCAGCAAGAGCATCCTCAAACGATAGCTTTAATATTAGCTTATTTAGAGCCAAATAAAGCATCAACTATATTGCAAAATTTGCCTGATGATAAACAAAGTGAAGTAGCTCGCCGAATTGCTACAATGGATAGAACCTCTCCTGATGTTTTGCGAGAAGTAGAGCGAGTTCTCGAAAAAAAACTTTCAACTCTATCTTCGGAAGACTATACTGCAGCTGGTGGTGTAGAAAGTATTGTTGAAATTCTTAACCTTGTTGACAGATCCTCTGAAAAGGCAATTATTGAATCTCTCGAAGAAGATGATCCTGATTTGGCAGAAGAAATCAAAAAACGAATGTTCGTATTCGAAGACATTGTATTGCTCGACGATCGTGCTATTCAAAAGGTTATGCGTGAAGTAGATACCCAAGAACTTGCAAAAGCGCTTAAATCTGTTGAACCAGAGGTTCAAGATAAAATATTTAGAAACATGTCTAAACGTGCTGCAAATATGTTAAAAGAAGATATGGAATTTATGGGACCTGTTCGATTAAAAGATGTAGAAGAATCACAACAAAAAATTGTATCTACAATTAGGCATCTTGAAGATACAGGCGATATTGTTATTGCGCGATCTGGCGAAGATGAATTAGTTGTCTAATAGGTTGTCAAGGGGTAGGTAGGTATGCAAAAATCGGTATTTAGACCAAACGAAACAAAAGCTAATGAGGACAAGGTTCTTATTCCTCTTGCACATAAATTTACGGTTGAAGAACAACAAATACAAGAAGAAGAAATACCTGAGTATACTGGCCCAACGGCAGATGATTTACGTCGTGAAGCTGAGGTCTTTAAAAAACAATGGGAAGTAGAAAAGCAGCAAATGGTAAACGATGCTACCCAAGAAGCACAAAAAATGGTGGAAAATGCAGAAAAAACTGCTTTTCAAGAAGTAAAAAGGAACACCGACAGAGCTGCAATAATAAAAAAACAAGCAGAAGAAGACGCAGAGCGTATACTTAAAGAAGCCGAAGAAAAATCACTAAATCTTATTCAGCAAGCTGAAGAAAAACATGAAGAAAAGCTCCAAGATGCATATGAAAAAGGTTTTAGAAAGGGAAGTAAGGACGGCTACGAAGATGGTGTTGCTGAAGCAAATCGTCTTGTAGGTAGAATGCATACAATACTTGAAAAAACGATGGATACGCGTATTGATATCTTAAATTCTACTGAACAGCAAATAATTGAACTCGTATTATTAATGACTCGTAAAGTTGTAAAGGTGCTTTCAGAAAGTCAACGTTCAGTATTAATGTCGAATGTTGTACAAGCGTTAAGAAAAGTAAAGGGGCGAGGAGATGTTACTATTCGGGTGAATCTTGCAGATCTAAAACTTACAACAGAACATACAAAAGAATTTATACAAGCTGTAGAAAATATTCAAAAAATAACTGTAATAGAAGATTCAACTGTTCAGCGTGGAGGATGTATTGTAGATACTGATTTTGGTGCAATAGATGCGCGTATTTCAAGTCAACTTGCAGAACTTGAAAAGAAAATTCTAGAATTAACACCAATAAAAACTATAAATACTCAAACTGCTGTGGCGATGGATTAATTGGCATACAAAATGGAAAGTATTTTTACCAAATATATTAAAAAAGTAGAACAAACGCAAACAATATTATATACAGGTAGAATAAGTAGAGTTCGTGGTTTGCTTGTAGAAAGCCAGGGACCTCAAGCTGTTATTGGTGAAATATGTGTGATAAAAGTCTCCTCATTAAACAATACAATTCTAGCTGAGGTAGTTGGTCTTAATGATAAAACAGTACAACTAATGGTGTATGGGGAAACAAAGGGTATTGAAATAGGTAGCGAAGTGATAGCATCTGGAACTGTATTACAGGTAGGTGTTGGTAATCAATTACTTGGACGTGTTTTAGATGCAACAGGAAAAGCCTATGACCGTAAAGGCGAAATACATACTGATGTTTATTATCCTGCTCTTGCTTCTCCGCCGGATCCCTTGGATAGAAAACAAATTACTGAGCGGATTATAACGGGTGTACGTTCTATTGATTCTCTTCTTTCGGTAGGGAAAGGCCAACGACTTGGCATATTTTCTGGTTCTGGTGTTGGTAAATCTACCTTATTAAGTATGATAGCGCGTAATACAAACGCAGATATAAATGTGATTGCTCTTATTGGTGAGCGTGGGCGAGAAGTACGAGATTTTATAGAGCGTGATTTAGGCGAAGAAGGCTTGAAACGCTCTGTTGTTATAGTTGCCACATCAGATCAATCACCACTTGCTCGTTTGCGTGGTGCCTTTACCGCAACAGCTGTTGCCGAGTTTTTTCGCGACCAAGGCAAAGATGTTATGCTTATGTTTGACTCAGTTACCCGCTTTGCAAGGGCTCAGCGTGAAATTGGTCTTGCAATTGGAGAACCACCCGCTCAGCGTGGATATACACCGAGTGTTTTTGAAACATTACCAAAACTATTAGAGCGTAGTGGTACATCTACCAAGGGCTCTATAACAGGTTTTTATACAGTTCTTGTTGATGGGGATGATATGGATGAACCAATATCAGATACCGTTCGTGGTATTCTCGATGGACATATCATTTTAAGTCGCCAACTTGCACAAGCGTACCATTTTCCTGCTATTGATGTGATGCAAAGTATTAGCCGTTTAGCAAATCGGGTGAGTGGGGATGAAACAAAAAAAGCGGTTTCAGCTGTGCGACGCTTAATGGCAGTGTACGCTGAAAACGAGGATTTAATTATGGTAGGTGCATATCAACCAGGTTCAAACAAGCGCATAGATGAAGCTATAGAAGCACATGAGCACATAGAAAAATTTTTAATACAACATGAAAACGAGCCCTCTACGATTCAAGATACATTAACCCAACTAGGAGCTCTTGTTAATATACCAATACCACCAGAAGAGCTAGAAGCTGCTGGAGCTATACTAGCAGACAATGATTCTGACGATTCGTTATTAATAAAACAAAAAACTAACTAACACCTATGAAAGCCTTTGTTTTTTCATTAGAAAAAGTTCTCGAACTGCGTGAATTTGAAGAAAGACAATGCGAAATAGAATTAGGAAAGGCTATTGGTGAAGTCACTCGGCTTCAGCAAGAATTAAAAAAAACAGCGGCACAACGAGTTATATATACACAAAGCAGATATGACACGTCTAATTTAGAAAGTATTAGAGCTGTCGAACATTATATAACTCGTCTTGATAATCAAAAAGAGAAATATATTACTGAAATGGCATCTGCAGAACTAGTAGTTGAAAAGAAACGAAAGGACTATGAGGAAGCCCTAAAACAGAGAAAAGTTTTAACAAAGCTTAAAGAAAAACAGCTTATAGTGTATAAGAAGGAAAAAAATAAAAAAGAGGAACAAGAAATAGATGATATTATTATTGAACCACTTATATAAAACCTTTGTCTAATACTTAAAACAACTTCCGCCAATAAATTCACGCAGTAATGAATGACCTGGTACTCCTACCTCTGGAATTTCAGGAAAATTGTTTAAGAAAGCTAATAGTCTAGACGCTTCTGAGTATTCGTGTTCTAGTGGACTTACACATCGTAATAATGGGGTTGCGTACACTTTTAGTACAGCTAATTCATAATCTAAAGCTGTATTTAACATCACATCTGCATTATCTTGAAATGGGAATATATGTAATTGTTCTCCTCTTTGAACACTTGGCCACATTTTTATAGTTTCTGCAGCTGTTTTAGATCGAAATTGAGAATCTCGCACAATACGGCGAATAAGGCGATTATCACTTGTTGGAATTCTATTGTGGTCATCGAGATTAAGCTGTGTTAATGCTGATAAATATATTTTAAACTTGTTTTGTGTTTTAATAAGAGGGGTCAATTTATCATTTAGACCATGAATTCCTTCTAAAATAAGAATGTCATGAGGAAGTAAAGTAATGGTGTTTCCATTATAATGTCGAGCGCCCTTGGCAAAGCTATAAAAGGGTATTTCAACTGTTTTTCCTGCAAATAGATTTACAAGATCTTCATTTAATTGTGCCACATCTAATGCTTCTAAACATTCATAGTCATAATCACCTTTTTCATCTCTCGGAGTATTTTCTCTATTTACGTAATAATTGTCCAAAGAAATAAGATGCGGAGTGTATCCTAGGGCACGTAATTGTAATGCTAATTTTTTAGAAGTTGTAGTTTTGCCTGATCCAGACGGTCCAGCAATGAGGACAAGTTTAACATTGTTTTTTTTATCTATCATTTCTGCAACATCTGCAATGTGTTTGTTTTGTAATGTTTCTGTAATATCAATAAAATCGGGCATTTTTCCTGTAAATAGCATTTCGTTTAGAGATGCTGCGGAAGTCACACCAATTTGTTTTCCCCAGTCTTTGTACTTTTTATATACATTAAAAAGCTGCGGAATATCCTTAAAAGGATATATATTTTCTGGCGTAGAGGTAGGGGGAAAACGTAGTAAAAAACCTTCTTTGTACGGCATAATTTCAAAATATTTTAAATACCCAGTTGATGGAACAAGTGGTGCAAAATATAAATCAGAAAAATTATGTAAAGTATTAACACGTATTCTTGGAGGGCATATGTATCGTAGTTGTTTTCGTGTTTCTTTTAAGTCAAGTTTTTCAAATAGTTCAGTTGCTTCTCTATACGACAAATAAGATTGAACTATCTGTTCGTTGGCTTCTATAATTTCTTTCATTTTTATATGCAATGTATGTATGGCATCCTGAGAAATAAAAGTATCTCCATCAAATGTATAATAATATCCATGCCCTAGACTATGACCAACAATGAGACGTTTCGAAGGAAAAAGTTTGTGGCTTGCAACTGCAAGAACAAAACACAAAGAGCGTCTGTAAATTGCACTCCCCTCACTAGAGTTAACAAAAACAGGCTCTATATACGCACTATTGGTTATCTGTTCTGAAAGGGGACAAATTTGATTATTAAGACGAACAGCAATTATTTTTTCTTTATCAATACCAAGATTGCTAATAACATCACTAACAGGACAAAGAGCGTTAGTTTCAATGGTTTTTTTGTTGGAAAATTCAATTGTAATTTTAGACATGCGTTAACTATACATTAAAAAAGACAGGTTTGACAATAGTCCCTGAGATTGAAATAAATTGCAATGAACTGTAAAATGACGGCTGGAGTTCTTAGTATGGCAGAAAGCAGCAAGTTGATTATAAAAGGTGCCCGTGAGCATAATCTTAAAAATATAGATATAGAAATTCCCAGAAATAAGCTAGTAGTGATTTCAGGCCTTTCAGGATCTGGCAAAAGTTCTCTTGCCTTTGATACCATTTTTGCCGAAGGGCAAAGACGATACATGGAAAGCCTGTCTTCCTATGCGCGTCAATTTCTTGGGCGCATGGAAAAACCCGACCTTGATTATATAGAAGGGCTATCTCCTGCAATTTCTATAGAACAAAAAACTACCAGTAGAAATCCTCGTTCTACGGTAGGCACTGTTACAGAAATTTACGATTATTATAGGCTGTTATATGCACGTATTGGAATACCGCATTGCTCTGATTGCGGTAGGGAAATTTCAGAACAATCGGTCGATCAAATTATAGATTCTATTATGCATTGGGAAGATGCTAGTCGTATTCAAATACTTGCACCAATAATAAAAGGCAAAAAAGGTGAGCATAAAAAAATTATTGAAGATGCAAAACGCTCAGGCTATATTCGTGCACGTATTAATGGCATTATGACAGACCTCGAAGATAGTATAAAACTTGAAAAACAAAAAAAACATTCAATCGAAATCGTAGTTGATCGCATAAGACTTTCTACAGATGCTCGTCGTCGTCTTGCAGATTCTCTAGAGTCAGCTCTTGATATTGCACAAGGGGTTGTAGTTGTTACCCGCAGATTGCCAAATAGTGAAAAAGAAACAGAACACTTTTTTTCACAACATACTGCCTGTGCCTATTGTGGAATTAGTATTCCTGAATTACAGCCACGGCTTTTTTCTTTTAACAATCCCTTTGGCGCCTGTCCTGAATGTACAGGCCTTGGTGCAAAACAAGAATTTGACGCTTCATTAATTTGTCCTGATAAAAACCTGAGCTATAACGAAGGAGCTTTTATTCCTTATGGTCCAAAGTCTGCCTGGAATAGAGCTCGGTTTGAAGCTCTTGCTGACCATTTTGGTTTTTCGCTTGATACGCCAGTTAAAGATTTAAAAAAAAAAGAATATAATATCATTATGAGAGGACATTCGGATCCTATAGAATATATATATGAAAGTCAGCGTAACGATGGCCGTTTTAAGTATAAACAGCCATGGCCCGGTGTTTTTGCTGATCTTAAGCGCAGATATCAAGAAGCTTTTTCTGACGCACAGCGTCGTAATTTAGAAAAACTAATGAGCAATACAACCTGTCCTGTCTGTAATGGCGAGCGCTTACGACCCGAAGCACTAGCGATTACTGTTGGTAAAAAAAATATTTGGGAGCTTTGTAAACTATCTGTTGCAGAATCTATAACATTTTTTGAAAAACTAAAAATAAGTGAAGTTGAGCAGCAAATTGCAAGTGAAATTCTCAAAGAAATACACAATAGGCTCGGCTTTTTAAAAAATGTTGGTCTTGACTATCTGACGCTCGAGAGAAAAGCAGGAACTTTATCAGGAGGAGAAGCTCAACGTATACGGCTAGCAACACAAATAGGCTCAGCGCTTGTTGGTGTTATGTATATTTTAGATGAACCAAGTATAGGGCTGCATCAACGCGATAATCAGCGTTTAATAGATACGCTTATTTATCTACGTGATTTAGGTAATACTGTTATTGTTGTAGAACACGATGAGCAAACTCTAAGAGAAGCAGACTGGCTCATAGATCTTGGTCCTGGAGCAGGAGTCCAGGGAGGTAGAGTTGTTGCACAAGGAAGTCCTAGCGAAGTTGCAAAAGTAAAAGAAAGTATAACAGGTCAGTATCTTGCAGGGACGCTTACAATGGACATGAATTCAAAACGACGTACAGGTAATGGCACATTTATTACTATAGAAGGTGCTAGCGAGAATAACTTAAAAAAGGTGTCTGTGCAATTCCCTCTTGGATCTTTTACCTGTATAACTGGTGTTTCAGGATCAGGAAAATCTACACTTTTAAGCGATGTTTTTTATCCTGCTGTTTCTAATCGCATTATGCGTTCTACATTAAAAGAAGGCGCATACGAAAATATAATTGGTCTAGAGCATATTGATAAGGTCATAGATATTGACCAAAGTCCTATAGGTCGAACACCACGTTCTAACCCTGCAACCTATGTAGGTGTTTTTACTGATATTAGGGCACTGTATGCAAATTTGCCTGATTCTAAATCTCGTGGGTTTAAACCAGGTCGTTTTAGTTTTAATGTGAAAGGCGGACGATGTGAAAACTGTCAAGGTGCAGGAAAAATCACTATTGAGATGAACTTTTTACCCGATGTTTATGTAACGTGCGAAGTGTGTGATGGCAAGCGTTTTAATCAACAAACACTAGAAGTTTTATATAAGGGAAAAAGTATTGCCGATGTACTTAATATGACAATAGAAGAAGCCGCATCATTTTTTAATGCTGTTCCTTCTATAACACGAAAGCTGCAAACGCTTTTAAGTGTAGGCCTAGGATATATAAAATTAGGTCAAAGCGCGCTTACCTTGAGTGGTGGAGAAGCTCAAAGAGTAAAACTTGCTAATGAGTTAGCAAAACGCTCAACAGGAAAAACCCTTTATATTCTTGATGAGCCTACTACAGGTTTACACTTTGCAGATGTAAAGCAACTTATGCAAGTTATACATCAGCTTTTAGATCAAGGAAATACCATTATAATGATTGAACATAATTT
>DASRMY010000056.1:0-4335 GCA_035647695.1 Treponemataceae bacterium
ATTAATATGATAGACATATCAAGCATTTCTGAGTATCTTACTATGTATGAGGGGATTTTTTGAAGAATGACAATGCAAGATTTTTTTGGCAAAGACACACTTTCAGTTTCACAATTAACTGATATATTAAAAGAACTTATAGAAGGTGCCTTTTCGTCAGTATCGGTTGAAGGCGAAATATCAAATTGTAGACCATCGAGTACAGGGCATCTATATTTTACATTAAAAGACAAAAAGGCTGCAATTTCAGCTGTTATGTTTAAGGGTAAATACCAATACATTCCTTTTAAGCCAAAGGATGGACAAGTTGTAAAAGTAACAGGTTCTCTTTCTGTGTATGCGACAAGAGGAACATACCAGATTATAGTGAATACTATTGAAAAAGCTGGCATTGGCGATATACTTGCACTGTTAGAAGAGCGAAAAAAAAGACTTGCATTAGAAGGAGTTTTCAACACAGAAAACAAAATTCCACTTCCTTTTTTTCCTCAAACAATCGGTGTTATTTCCAGTCCGACAGGTGCAGGTACAAGAGATATTGTCCAAATTGTCCAGCGCAGAAACCCTAAAATTTCAATTATTATTTTACCAACACCAGTACAAGGTGAAGAAGCTGTAGCTGGTATATTGCAACAAATAAAAACCGCAAATGCATTTAAATTAGCCGATGTGCTTATTGTTGGCCGCGGTGGTGGATCTCTAGAGGACTTGCTACCATTTAGCGATGAAACTATTGCACGGGCTATAGCTGCTTCAAAAATTCCTATAGTTTCGGCAGTGGGACATGAAATAGACTGGGCTATTAGTGATTTTGCAGCAGATGTACGCGCACCAACACCATCAGCTGCAGCTGAATTAACAACGCCGCTATATACAGAAACTCTAGCGACCATACAAAACGGTACACAAATTCTCATACATGAAATACAAAGAAAAACTGAGCAAATGAAACTACTTGTAAAGTCTTTTTCAATAGAACAGTTAGAACTGCGTTTTCGTTCAATAGAACAACCTCTTTTGCAACGCTTTGATGATGCAAAAGAAAATCTAGGAGAATCACTACTAACCCGTATCAACGATTATAATCAACGTATTAGATTAGCCACTAACAAACTTGAAGGAGCCAATCCAAGTGCTATTTTAGCAAGAGGCTATTCAATGGTACGCGATGCTGAAACGTTACAAATTATACGAAACACAAAAGACACATCTATTGGCCGTCAACTTGAAATAACAGCTGCATCAGCAAAAATTACTGCTAAAGTTACCCATCTAGAAGGAGCTAAATAATTATGAAAGACTTTGAAACTAAATTACATCGCCTAGAAACCCTCGGAGATGAAATAAAGAAAAACAATGTAAGTTTAAATGATGCCTTAGATATGTTTGAGGAAGGGATTCAACTTGCTCGGGGCATGGAAAAAGAATTGGAAAAAATAGAAGGCAAAGTTCAACAACTTATGAACCAACCTGAATTACCAAAAGATAAGCCGACGCTTGAATTGTTTCCTGAAATAAATAATTAAAATGAAAGGAAAGAACAATAAAATAGTGAAAAAATCACCCTTTGTTCCTCGCAGAGGCGAGGGAAAACCAGTGCGCCCTTTGAGCGAAAACGTATTTCGTAAAATTGCCGCAGGTGAGGTTATAGACCGGCCAAATGCTATTTTACGAGAATTAGTTGATAATGCAATCGATTCAGGAGCACGTAGGATTGTTGCGGAAATAGAAAATGGTGGAATAGACTCTATACGAGTTGTTGATAATGGTTGTGGTATGACAAAAGAGGATTTAGAAAACTGTTCATATCCTCATGCAACAAGTAAAATTAACAGTGAAACTGACCTAGACAATTTAGCCACACTCGGCTTTAGAGGCGAAGCATTAGCTTCTATTGCAGCAGTAAGCAGGCTATCAATACAAACCGCTCGAAAAAACAGCAATAGCTGGAAAATGGAAGTTTCCATTGGTAAAAAACATATAATAACTCCCGCAAACCTTGATCAGGGAACGATAATACAAGCGCAAGGTCTTTTTGAAAACTTTCCTGCACGAAGACAATTTTTAAAACGCCCCGGTACTGAAAGCAATATGTGCCGCCAAACATTTATAGAAAAAGCAATACCAGTCCCAGAAATAGCTTTTAGGCTTGTTGTTGATAACAAAATCCGCCTCGATTTACCCGCAGGACAAACACTTATAGCTCGATTTCTAGCTGCAATCGGCAGTAGTCGAAACGAACAGCTATTTTCTAAAATTCATGCTTTTGACACCGAAAACAGAGAACCTCAATGGAAAATTACTATTGTATTAGGAAGCCCCGCTATTTCTCGTACAGATAAAAAACAAATGTTTGTTTATGTAAATGGACGACGTGTTCATGAATATTCGATGCTACAAGCAATAGACTATGGAGCACAAGGATATTTTCCAAACGGCACCCATCCTATTGCTGCTCTTTTTATAGAAATGGCATCTAATCTTGTAGATTTCAACATTCACCCTGCAAAAAAAGAAGTGCGGTTTAAGAACTCTGCACCTGTTCACCACGCTGTTAGCACGACTGTTCGCTCGTTTTACAGGGCTAATACTATATCTGATTTGGCTAAAGAAAGTTCTCAATACAAAAATACAAATTTATTTGGCCCCCCTACTCACCCTCAGATTTCAGACCAAAACCTTGAACAAAAAGACAGCGAATCTCGTATTTATCAAAATATAACTTCTGGTTATAAACGATTTGCATCTTGCTTTACTGAAAACAATATACAAGAATCAAATAATGCTGTTTTAAAATATGAAAAGAAACCTTTAGACTATCCTAATACAAAAACCACTACTAGCTGGAGATATATTGGTCATGCGCTCGGTGTGTTTCTTATAGTAGAAAAAGAAAACAATTTATTACTTATTGACCAACATGCAGGACATGAGCGTATTCGTTACAACGATTTTATGCAAACAGCAGGTCAAAAACAAAAATTACTTATTCCTTTTACTATAAAAACAGCAGAAAAAGATGATGATTTATATCTTGAAAAACTTGTACCAGAATTATCGAAAGCCGGTTTTGAAATACAAAATTGTGGTGGTGGACACTGGGAAATTTCATCAATACCAATAAAATGGGAAGGGACTGAAGAGGACCTTCAACAAGACTTATTAGAAAAACGATTATCACCACATGAGGTAATTCAATCTATAGCCGCTATTACCGCTTGTAGAGGCGCCATTAAAGATGGAGACAACATTGATAGTCAAACAGCTGAAAAATTTCTTGAAAAAATATTTGCCCTCCCAGAACCTCGCTGTCCACATGGCCGACCAATATGGACTGTAATTTCAAAAGAAGAGCTTTTTAAACGGGTAAAAAGATAGTTATTGAGAAATTTGATTTAATAAATCTGCAACCTGTGCAGCTTCATACGTTGTATCTTTTGCTTGCAGGGCAATGAGATATTTTTCAGCATTTTTATTTTCTTGCAAGGCAAGAAAAACCTTAGCAAGCTCAAGATATGCCTCGTTTATGGTAGGGTCACTTTGTAAAACCTCAAGATACAAAGTTTTAGCTTTATCATATTCCCCTATCGATGCATACACTTTACATAGATTCATACGCACCGTATTATTATGAGGCTCTAGCTTTTGTGCTTGTATAAAATATTTTACTGCCAAATCAAACTCTTCTTCAGATTGATATGCGCTTGCAAGATTATTAACAGCTTCAAAACTTTTGCTGTCAAGAGACACAGCTTTTTCAAGATATATAAGAGCGTTTGCACTCAAACCATTATCAAGATACAATTTTCCTAAATTATTATTAGCTTTTACATGATCAGGGTTTATTTTTAAACACGCTATATATGAAGAAATTGCCTCTTCCCAATCACCACTTAAATCTTTAAGAAGACCATAATTATACAAATATATTGCATTGTTAGGAGCATATTTAACAGCTGCTTGAGCATATTTAACTGCATCCTTAATCTTTGCGCACCCATACATAGCTGTCGATAAATTATAATTTGTTAATGAGTCATGGGGGTCATAAACAAGGGCTTTTTTATAGTACGTTTCCGCATTAGTGTAATCGGCCTTATACATATAAATTGTTCCAATACTCCGTAATGCGGAAAGATCAGTCATATCCAATTTTAGCAGGTCTTGAAAAGCCTTTAACGCACCGTTGTAATCACCTTTGCTTTGCAGAGCTTTTCCTAATTCTTTGTATGCTTTTACATATAAGGAATTCACTAAAATAGCTTTTCTAAAAGAATTGATAGCATTATCTGTGTTTCCAATTTTATTATAGGTCATACCAAGATTAAACCAAGC
>DASRMY010000057.1:0-2159 GCA_035647695.1 Treponemataceae bacterium
GATTTTACATGATATTCAACAAAAAGGGTTTTTTAATTGGACAAAAAAATATGATTTTGCTCATACTGCTGTTTTTGATACAAATTTGATTACAGTATTAAAAAAATCTATTATGGAATATGTTTTTGATCCTGAAAAACAAAAAATACGAATATCACCAACAACACTTAAAATATATAATGAATGTCCTTTAAAATGGCTTTTTTCTCGTGTATTAAAAGTAACGGAAGCCTCGCTCGATGCAAATCTTATGGATGCGGTATGGATAGGTACTATTTATCATGAAATTATTAATCGAGTTTTAGAAGAAATAAAAGCAACTGGAATATGTTTGCATCTTGAGGGGGAAAATGTACCCGAATTCTATATACAAAGCTTTACCAAACATTGTTCTGCGGTAATTGATAATTTTCCTAAAAGCTGCAGTATTGACACACCAATGAGTCCGCTTACCTTAGAAATGTTAAAAATGCAAAAGGATGTGTATTTGGAAAAACTACTTGTTTTTTTTACCTCTTTTTGTAAATGGTTTAATGGATGTTATATATCATCAGTTGAAGAGGGTGTTAGTTATGAGCCAAAAGGGAAAAACTGGTTTTTTGATGGTCGCCTTGACTGTTGTTTACAACATGCTGGGAATGATCGAATGGATGCGGGTAAATATATTGTGGATTTTAAAACAGGGACTTCCCCTAGCTTTACAGAAAGCTTACAAACAGCAGATTCTGACATGAGTGATTTTCAATTAGCTGCTTATGTAACTTTATATGAACATACTTTTACAAAGGGTAGGCCATCTGTAAGTGGTGCAGGGTTTTTTAGTATTTTAAAAGCATCTCCAACATCAATACTTGGGTCTTTGGTAACGAAAAATAGCGCACATAGAGACCAATGGAATCCTAGAGGCAAAAATGAATATTTACAACGCCTAGAACCAAGTGCTTTGGGTGTTGACTTTAATGATAGCATAGTGCAATTAGATGTAGCTGCTCAGAATTTTGCGCATGCGGTTCAAGATGAAAATCTTACACATTTTTTACAACCTGACTTTTCAAAAATATCTTATGCTACATGTGTAGAATGTCCTTATAACAGCATATGTCGAACTACCTATACTATTTCTGCGGAGGAATTAAACTAATGTATCATCTCATAGAACAAGGCTTAAATTCAGCGCAAAGGGCTGCAGTTTGTCAATTAAAAAACTGTGTTGTATCGGCAGGGGCAGGTTCTGGAAAAACCTTCGTTCTAGCACGACGTTATGCCTATCTTGTTATCGAAAAAAACATTCCAGTAGAAAATATACTCACATTAACGTTTACAAATAAAGCTGCAGCAGAAATGTATCAGCGAATTTATAAAACACTGGTAGAAATTACAACACAGGCTAATACAGGCTCCGATTCGCACATACGCGCTCAAAGAGCTGTGGCAGATTTTCATAAAGCTCGTATACAAACAATAGATTCTTATTGCGGAACTATTGTTAGACGTGCTTCTCGATTTTACGGTATACGACCCGATTTTACTATTGATCAAGAAGAGGTAGCACGTCTAACTCGAACTAAAGCGGTACCCTATGTTTTAAAACATCGAGAAAATAAAGCCTTGCAATGTTTGTTGCAAACAGGAAGAATAGAAGATTTGGCAGAAAATCTTTTTGTAGATAGTTATGTTAATCATTCGAATATTGCTAACCCTGCTGATTTTTCTCAATTTGAAAACGCTCAGCGTACTGAAATTAAAGAAACGTGGAGTAACATAGTACCTAACATAACGGAAAATGCTCAGACTGTTATGTCTCGGTGTGATACAGCCTTGAGCCTAAAACACGAACCGGCAACGCTTGCACAATTAGATGCATATTTTGCTAATAGCACTAGTCCTACAGCAAAATCAATGGTAGAAGAGCTTTTGTTATGGGTTACTGAAATATATGCAGTTTATAAATTAACGCTTCCTCGTGCCAACTCTAAAAAAGAACTAGCTGCAGTTGCTGATGGTACATCGTATAGACAAAACTTGCTTGATGTACGAGATGCATATTTTGATCTAACTGCGCTTGTTACATACATATGTAATTATCCCTATATTAGAGAAGTTTTTCCGCTTATAAAAGAATTTCATAATCTTTGTGATATTAAAAAAAGAGTAAGTGG
>DASRMY010000058.1:0-3116 GCA_035647695.1 Treponemataceae bacterium
CAATAAAAAGCTCACAGAAATAGAACAAAGAGGTGAAAGTTGTGGGAACAAATTTAATGCCTGATACAATATCGGCATTACAAGAAATGGTAGACAGGAGTTTTAAGATGACTGCTTTTGTTGATAGAATACAGTCTTTACTGTCTACAAAATTTGTATGCAATCAAGTTGGTGATTTAATACATCATGGAATAGCTCATAAATACAGCGGATTTTTTGGCGACAAAATTGCTGAAATATTGGAAAACTACAATATTGATGTGAAATATGGTAATGTTCCTTTTATGAATAAAGAATACGCTTCTGTTTCTGAAGTTATTCATAAGTTAAACGAAGAAGTTGTAAATTATCAAAATGCCCTAAATATGTGTTACAAAGTATCTTTTGACAATATGGATATTCATGTATGCTCTGATTTAATTGACATAATAACACAGCATAACTTAATCGTAACACAAACCATATTGCTTGAAGATAAGATTGGAGTCTATGGCAATGATATCGCGGCATATGACCACGATGTAAAGGACTTTTGGATATTAAAGGAGGCTTATTAATATGGCGAAAATTCCATGTGGCGGATTTGAAGTTGATTCAACTCTTGCCTTTAAGGACAATACACTTGGTGTTGTTGGACTGACTGACAAGGAGATTATTCTTGCATCATCCACCCCAAGCTCGACCAAAAAGTTTAAGATTACCGTTACTGATGACGGAAAGATTACTGCTACTGAGATTCAATAATTATGTTAATACTTGGCACACCAAATGATGTTTCTAAATTTTTTGCTTGCGATGAAGATTGGCTAATTACAAAACTTCATCAAAAAGGATTTCCACCCATGTATAAAGACGAGGATGGAACGGTCTATTTTAAGAAAAGCAAAAAGTTTATGAAATATCTTAATGAAACTATTGGAAAGGAGGATGAATGATGGAAAGAAAAGTATCGTTTCAAGTTGAAGAAGCTGTTGAAATTCCTAAGTGGTCAGAAAAATATCCTGAGCATAAATTTAGTATCTTCCGTTGTTGTTTTTTATCGTCAGCCCCAAATTCCCATAAATTGGAAATAGATGACAAGACGCTTAGAAAATATGCACCTACTATTCTTGGCAATTTTTTGGTTGCTAAACTTGATGGACATGATGCAACCAGTCACGCTGATTCAGAGGTTGAGTTTGGCTACTTTCCTATTGAGCAAAAAGTTGAATTTGTTGAGGAAAATGGTGTTACTAAAGCATATGCTTATGCCGTAATTAGTAAGATGTATGGCAAAGATTTTAACGCCATTTTTGAAGAAGACAATTTCCGTAATACATCGGTTGAAATGAGCGTAATTACCGAGAACGATGAGGATGAGGGCAAGGTTGAATCCTTTGATATTTACGCTTTAACTTGTTTGGGAAAAACAACTAACGGCAGCTGCCCTGACGCAATGATGACCATGGTTAGATTTTCTAAGGATGAAGCAGAATCATTCTTTACAGAATCCACAACCCTTTCCGATCTTGAAAAATTTGTAGAAAATAGAAAGAAATCTATGGCTGAAAAATATGTTTCACACCCCGTCAACACTTCTAAAGATGCAATTTATGAGGGTGAATGGGATGGTAATAAAGCTAAACAAGATTTAGTAAAAGAAAAGAATTATAAAACCCTCGCCCCGAAAGTTTGTTTACGCCTTGAACCCGGATGGGAAGATAGGGAAGTAACCAAGCTGGGCTATCCTGTTATGGGATTGTATGATGGCGAGTGGCGATATTCTGTCAAGGCTCTTGCTTCGGCACAAGGGTACGCAGAAAAAGAAAACGAGACTGAGGTTTTGAAAAAGATTAAAGCAATCAAGAAAAAGCTCGGGCTTGACGATTCTGACGGAAAGGAGGAAACCAAGATGGCTGAGAAGGATACTGAAAAAGTTGACATGGAAGAGGAAACCAAGGTTGATGAGACCAAGGAAACCGAAATGGAAGAGACTGTTGTCAAGGCTGAGGATTGTCCTTGTGACGAGGATGACAAGCATGACACTGAGGAACATGAAGACTTTGAGGCTAAGTGCGCCCAACTGACTAAAGATATTGAGGAAAGAGACAATATTATTATGCAGAAGGACGAGGAACTTAAGCAGTGCCAGACCGAACTTGCAGAACTTAGAGAATATAAGCGTTGCATGGAAGCGTCGCAACTTGCTTGTAAAGTAGAAGCCGCTCTTAGTGAAATCAAGGGCTTTGCTTCTGAGTCTCAGATTGATGCTTTCCGTGAGGAAGGTAAAAATTGTACCCTTGAAAATATTGACGCTTTTGTTAATAAGGTCAAGGCTACTTGTTTTGATGCAACTAAGGGAAATCTTAGTAAATCAGATGACGGAATGTTCAAGTTTAGCATTCCGGTTGTTACTGAAAAGAAGTCTGAATCCGTTTGGGACAGACTGTAAAAATAATTTAATTAAAGGAGAAAAATAAAATGGCTAATAATCACGGTTATTGCTCGCTCATTAGAGCTACTGCGTGGGATGTCGACTCCAACAAGCTCGTTGGTATCGCTGCCACTGATATGGATAATGGTACTTTCGTTGTTCTTGGTGCTATGAATGTTGATGCTCAGAAGAATATCAATGGTTTTGAGTATAATGTTACTCCTGCGACTGCTACTTCTACTTCTGTTTGGGTTGTTCGTACTCCCGAGGCAGGCACTGATATGCTCGAGGTTCAGCTTTACGATGACCCCAGATATTTCTACAACAAGGCTGGCAAGCCCATGTCCCTTGCTTATATGAATCCTCATGTTGACCACATTGAGGTTGATAAGAACTGCTTTACTGCTAATTTTGATCCTGCTACTGTTGCTGCTGCTACTATGGCTCAACTTGACACTAATGGTAAGCTCAAGGCAGTTTCCGCCGCTCCCGCTTCAGGCGCATACTTCACCATCGTTGGTAAGCATTCCATCGCAGTCGGTCAGGAGCTTGTTCCTACTTGGGTACTTCGTTGCGAGCGCAACTAATCTAAATAAAAATACACAAAGGAGACATAAATATGAACGCAGAACTTAGAAAATTTGCTGGCGATAATGTAGATTTCTACGTCGCTTTTGAAGAGTATTACAACTGCAAGAATGAC
>DASRMY010000059.1:0-2582 GCA_035647695.1 Treponemataceae bacterium
AGTTTCAGTATCAACCTTACCTGTTGTTTTAATTACTTGCTGTTTTATTATTTTGAAAATATCAGCATGGTTTTTAAAATAAAAATCCGAAGGGTCTATATCTCCTGCATTCTCAGACTTAGCAGCATCATTGTCAGACATAATAAAATCTATTAAAATGCCTGCCTCAAGATCTTTAGAATAAAGCCTGGTAAAATCAGTACCTTGTGAAACTTGCATAAGGATCACTTCCTGAAATTGGATTTTGGTTTGGTTGTCTGCCATCAATAATATTTTTAATCTGACTAACCGCAGGAAAAAACTTTTCAGACTCACAATATTTAAGACAAGACTTATAAAATTTATCATCATCAGGATTTCTTAAAATCTGATTCCAAAGTTGATACATATCCTGAAATTCTTCTCTTTTGATATCTGGTGCAGCTTTTAACCCCGCAGTTTTAAAGACAATTAGCCCTTTTTTAAATCCTTCTTTTGTCATATTTAAATCCTTTCTATAAACAGTCAAATAATGAGCTTGATTTACTGGATTCTTTTTTGGAATCTTCATGAAGAACAATTTCATCATTCCAACTTTCATTGTTCAAATATGTAGTTGGGTTTTTTCTAAATTTAACATCAGGTGTGCTTTTAATATAATCAGGCAAAGTTTGAAATATTTTATCTTTATCCTCCTGTTTTAATTTTTTCCATCTCTTAAATGTTGCTTTTTTATCAACCTTTTTGTCGTAAAGATCCCAGAATTTTTCAAATTCTATTTCAAGCTCACACACAAGAGTATTATTTAATTTATTATTATTTAAAAAGTCATTATTGTTAAAGTCATTATTACTATATACCCCATGTTTCCCATATATGGGTTTTCCCATGGTGGGGTTTTCCATACATGGGTTTTCCATACATGGGTTTTCGATGTATGGGGTATCTAAAAGCTCATATTCATATTCAAACCCATCTTTTGTCGCATATCTTTTTTGAATTAAATAACCAGCTTTTTTAAGCTCATTCCAAGCAGACTGAAACGCCGTTTGTTTTTCTAAACAACTTTTAAGCAAGGTATTTTTATACAATGTAAAGTTTGGTATATTAATATAAGATTCTATCAAAGAATAAAGACCCTTTGCTTTTAAGGATAGTTTTTCATTCCTTAAAGCATGGTTGCTAACTTGTGAAAAAGGTTTTGATTTTTTCCTGATTTTATCGCTCATTCTGTTTCCTTATTGCTTTTATATGGTTATGCACTGTCTGGCGTGTTAAGCCTAAAGCATTAGCACAGTCTTCTTGTGTAGCTTCAGGTTTTTTTGAAAGATAATCAATAATCATATCTCTATTTTTTAAACCCTCTTGCTTTTTGTGAAAGCCTGTCTTTTTAATGTATTCCATGTTTATCTCCTTGTTTTTTAAAGTACTCTTTTATAATATACTTTTTAATTAACATTGTCAATAAAAAAGCCCCATTAAATAAATAGGGCTGATTTTACTTATTACATATAACTTAAAATGTGTGCTATTACGTCTACTGTCCATCCGTTACCCAGGGTTTTGTATCGTTGTGTGTTACTGATTCCTTCTGTGTAATTATCAGGAAGAGTTTGAAGTCGTTCACATTCAACTGGTGTAAGTTTACGCCAAAAACCTTTTTCGTTATGAATACCAATACCTCTTGTCTTATCTCCGGCGTTGGCTAATAACGTTTTATGCTTAGGGCTTAAATATGACTGTGTTGCTGTTTGCTTAAATTTATTATTATGAGGTTCTCTATCAAAAACTAATTGCCGTCTATGTTTTTCAAAATACTGCTTTAAATTACCTCCCTTAAAATAATTAGCATCTATGCAATAAGATTTGTCCCTATCAACTATCCCGTCTTCAAGAATGTCTTTTAAATATATTTTTTTATCTTTGGGTTGTTCAATGTCAGAAATATTTGTCCAGTAGAGCCGTCTCCGGTTTTGAGCAGAAACAAGTGCCGAATTAATTTCAATAGGTTCAAAGCCAAGATAACTCGTGATAACGTCCTGGAATTCTTTTTTCATTTTTACATTTTCAAGTAAAAAATATTTAGGTTTAACCTCTTTTAAAATCCTTACAAATTCAAAAAAAAGCTGACTCCGTGGATCTCCAAAGTTAAGCTGTTTTCCTGCAAAAGAAAAACCTTGACAAGGAGAACCACCCATAAGTAAATCAATTTCTGGCAAAGTCTCATCTTTAACATCTCTAACATCTCCAAGCTGAATAATGTCAGGATGGTTTTTCATAGCAATTTTAATTGCATATTTATCAATCTCAGATGCATAATATTTATCATATTTTATCACTGCTCTATCAAGAGCTACTTTTCCGCATGATATCCCATCAAATAATGATAATACGTTCATTTTAAACCTTTCAGCCGGACATAAGCCCGGCATTAAAATTAATACTGCTGCATACATTTAATAAAAGAGTCATTTTTGAATTGCTTAATCATTTTGTCCTGATACTCTTTTGTATCAAAAATATGGACATCATACGCATTAATAATGAGATGCTCCGCAAGGGCTTTTAATTTTGTTTTGCTTGCCATTTCCATCATTTCAAAA
>DASRMY010000060.1:0-4563 GCA_035647695.1 Treponemataceae bacterium
AGATATAGTAATGCAAAAAAAATTCCTAGAAGTTTTAGCGTATACGGGAACATCGGATTATAGTAGTACTATAGCAACAATTCTAAAAAAAACAAATGATACAGCAATTATACAACAAGCATTAGATACAATTGCAAGCATTGGCTATGATCCAGAAGGGAAAATGATTGATGCTATAGAGCATATTCTTCCAACAAACAAAACCAAAGTAAATGAAACAATAATAATACTTAGTGCTGATGCGGTTTATGAAATTTGTCGTTTTATGGGAAGGCCAGCTTTTTATGCAAAAGGAAAAGATATACTTGTTAGAATGCTTTCATATAGAAACATCATAGTATGGGAATATACTATTCAAATCTTAGAAAAAATTATAAAGTTGCAAATGTAATTAACTAGAAAAATTTGTAATTCTGCTATATAATAGCCTACAAAGGTTTTAGGAGGCTTACATTATGAAAAAAAGAGTGTTTATAACTGTCCTTGCAGTTTTTTTAATTTTTCCACTGCTTGGATTAGAAGTTAATAAAACAGAACTTGAAACGGCAGGCAAAGACACGACAATTATCTTTAAGAATTATACAGGCCCACATGATAAAATAAATACAATTGAAGAAATTCGTAGAATTGGTGAAAGTCTCGCAAAACCTCTTGTATCAGAAGTAAAAACTGAAGGTAGTTTTGGTCAAAAAGATTTTTACTATGTTATTCATGCAATAGATCCTTCTGTAACAACAGGGTTTGATGCTGACATATTAATTATTGGTGAAAATGCTGTCGTTGACCATATTACAAATCTACGAAGAATAATTGCAGCATATTTAGAAACAGCCTATGGGTATTCGGAAAAAGACGCTAATACACTTGCAGTATTTACAACCGTTTATAATGCTGTTTATCGTGGAGACTTAGAAGCATATAAAGCAAAATATAAACCGGTAGTTGTAGATAACCTTGACTCAGACATTTGTGGATTATCTGTAAATTATATAGACTGGCCAGGAAAATCGCAAATTGTAATACCAATTTCAGATGTCACAGGTGGATTAAGCACAATTGAAACGTCAATTATTTCAGATAAAAAAGTTGTCGAATCTATGCAAGAAGAGCCTG
This sequence comes from Treponemataceae bacterium, assembly GCA_035647695.1. Lineage (GTDB taxonomy): Bacteria > Spirochaetota > Spirochaetia > Treponematales > Treponemataceae > CETP13. The sequence continues at coordinate 1,114 of DASRMY010000060.1, forward strand.
AAAAACAAATAGAGGTTCGAAAAGACATGGTAGATATAAAGGAGCGAGAAGCCGATATAGCAACAGAAGAAGCTCAAAAGGCTCAAAAAGAAGCAACAATTACAAAATCAAAACTTATTGAAGAAAAAGAAGATTTAGCTGAAAAGCAAAAAACGGTAGAAGTTGCAAAAAAAGAAGTAGAAGTTGCAAAAAAAGAAACTGAAATAGCTAAAAAAGTTGCAATAGAACGTCCTGATGACAAAAAAGCGCAAGAAATAGCACAAGAAAAAGAAACCGAGGTTGCTAGGCAAGAAAAAGCAGTTAAAGAAAAAGAAACCGAGATTGCTAGGCAAGAAAAAGTTATAAAGGAAGTTGAAAAAGAAGCTGAAGAAAAACAAACTATTGCAACTGAAAAACAAACAAAGGCAGATAAAAAAGAATCTGAAGCTCAAGAAGAACGAGTTAGTATTGCAAAAGATCAACTCAAAGTAATTCAAGAAAAAGCTAAAGCATCTAAAGTAGTTAACACAACGTATGGCTTACGGATGACAGATTCTGATAAGTTGCTTTCTACACTTGTGATAATAGATTCTGACACTGGCTTAATGGTAAAAGAATCTCCAGTTTCTTATATTAGAAACAGAACCTTTTTCGAAAACAATGAAAACTTTACTGCAATAGCTGGTGATACAGGTGGTAATGCAGCAATAAAACTAGTTACGCTTGATAAAGAAGCAATGGAAATTATTAACCAAAGTGATGTCAGTGTTTCCGAACACTCTGTATTAGTTTTACAAAATGGTTTTTTCTATGCAGTTTTACAAGATGGCAAAAATTATATTGTAGGAAAGTTTAATTCAGATTTAGATTTAGTTTTAAAATCTAATGTTGCAGTTATGCCTACAACACCAATAATAGTAACGGATTCTGGCATTTCAGTAACCGATATTTGGGGAATTGCTAAATTATTGAGCCAAAAAGATCTAAGAGACATAACAACAAAAACAACAAAAGAGTAAGTGTAAAACAGATGACTCTTACCCCCTACTCCCATGAGCTGGCGACAGAGTATTGTCACCAGCTCATCGATCTTTTTGATAAGACAGGAATGATTACCAGCATAATTGAAAATGAAACAGAAAAAGCACATTATTCAACAAAACAATTATTTAAACCATATAAGGGCCATATGTTTGGAGTTCTCGTTTGTAGACCTACTAGACAAAGTGATTTAAAACTTTCTGACTTGGATGAAAACGGATATATTATTCTGAAAGCCTTTTCTGGCCAATTTTTTGGAAAATGGAACGTTCCAGGCTATGTTGCTCCTTGTTTTGATGTAAATGAATGGAAGAATGAAGTTCTTAGGTCAGACTCTAAAATAAAGGAAGCATCTGGAAAACAACAAAAAGAATACTCGAAAGATTCTTTAAAACATATTTACAGTTTGTATACTTTTCATTGTATACATAAAAAAACAAAAACGTTTGAAGACTTTTATAGTCTCATGAATCCGATACTGAGCGAACATTCACTTCCTCCAACTGGCACAGGAGATTGTTGTGCACCAAAGCTTTTAAATTATGCTTTTAAACATGGTCTACAACCACTTAGTTTGGCAGAGTTTTATTATGGGGCTGAAAATAAATCAAAAACAAGAAAACATTTAGAGTTTTATTCTCCCTGCCAAAAAAAATGCTCCCTTGTTTTGCCCGAAATGCTAGGCATAGAAATAGTCTATTATGATTCATCTATTGTTGTTGTAAACAAACCTGCTGGTCTGCTTTCTGTACCAGGAAGAACTAATGATAAAAAAGACTGTGTTGTCGCCAGGGTTCGGCGTTTGTTTCCTCATTGTATTTTGCAACCTTCCGTACATCGACTAGACATGGAAACATCTGGCCTTTTAGTTATGGCTTTAACAAAAGAAGCCCATAGAAATATTTCTATACAATTTCAAAATCGACAAACAAAAAAAGAATATACAGCACTATTAGGAGGCAGCCTTTTTCATTCAGATGGTGATGCGGCAAGAAAAGCTGTTAAGAAATATACTCATCAAAAAGAAAAACCTAATCTGCTTTCTGGATGTATTACACTTGCATTTCGATTAGATATAGATAATAGACCGTATCAGATATACGATGAAATTAATGGAAAAGAAGGAATTAGTAATTGGATACGGATTAGAGAAGAAAAATTAGGAAAAGAAATTGTAACACGTATTAAATTTATGCCAATAACAGGGCGAACACATCAGTTACGACTTCATTCAGCACATAAAAAAGGACTCGCTTGCCCTATTGTTGGTGATAGTTTATATGGTAGTCGAAAAGAACATGAAAACAGAATGATGCTCCATGCTAATTATCTTTCATTTTTTCATCCAGATACAGGAAAAGAAATGATCTTTTCTAAAAAAAGCCCATTTTAATTATACCTAATCTTTTACAGCTCGTTTATAGACAAAAAAAATACAGCCAGTTATACTGAGTTTGTTAAAGTAATGTATGTGGAGAGAAGAATGTTTAAAACAGTGTTTAAAATAGCAAAAATATTTATATGGATAAAGGGTCAAAAAAAACTTTTAAAAAAAGCCAAAAAATTTAATACTGACGGCAAAATTCATGAACGAGATGAGCTAGTACAAAATCTTGTCGCGTTATGGGGAAAAAATGTAGCACAAACTATAGAAGCAGACATAACCATAAAAGGTAAAGAAAACATACCCAAAGATGAAGCGGTAGTGTTTATTGCAAATCATCAAGGATACGCTGATATAATTGCAGTCTTAGGATTTATTGATAAACCGACAGCGTTTATTGCCAAAGCTGAAATAAAAAAACTAGGCTTTATTGCTGGTTGGATGGAATTAATGCAATGTGTTTTTATAGAAAGAAAAAACATGAGACAATCTGTACAAGCAATGCAGCAAGCTATAGAAAATGTAAAAAAAGGCTATTCTCTTTTAATTTTTCCTGAGGGAACTCGCAGCAAAGGAGGACCTATAAAGCACTTTAAACCAGGAAGTTTTAAGCTTGCATTTAATTCTAAAGCTCCTATTGTACCTATCACTATTGATGGAACATGGCGAAGTTTCGAAGAAAAAAAACGGCTCAGGCCAGCTAATATAATACTAACAATTCACCCACCAGTTTTTACAAATGAAATAACAAAAGAAGAAAGACATGCAATACCTCAGAAAGTTCAACATACAATTGAAAGTGCTTTACCTAAAACATCTTTGCGTGGTGAAAAAGAAGTATTAAAAATACAGGCAAGGCAAGATAAAAAAGAAAGCTAAAAAAGGGAAATCAATTTTAATATATTACCACCAAAAAAAGTTGATAAAAATAAAGCTGGTATTTTGCCAAGGTTTGAATATAGTATGTAATGTACAAAACGCACTTTGCTTACCCCACATATATAGCCAAGAAGGTCTTTTGGCAATCCAGGTATGAGATATAATAT
>DASRMY010000061.1:0-2055 GCA_035647695.1 Treponemataceae bacterium
CTACAAGAGAAATATTACTTCTACTCGCGCTCTTGATAATGCTCTCAGACGACTAACAAAACAGTTAGACGATATTACTAGAAAACATGCCAAAAAAAGCAAAGATAGAAGGCGTTTTAATAACCCATTTGTAATTGTATATTACAGTCAGATGGAACTAAGATAATCAAATAACTTGACTTGACATGGTTACTATTATATAATTAACTAATAATAAAAAAATTAAGGAGCCTAACACATGGCATTAACATTTCAAACAATCGGTTTTATCAACTTTAACAAAGAATACAATAAAATTCTTAAGTCAGGTTCTATCACAGTTTCATTTACAGCAAGCGTAAAAAACCAAGTTGGTGAATATGAAACTCAGTATTTCAATGGTTTAATCCCTGCAAAATTAGCACAAAACGCTAAGGAATTTATTAACACAAAACAACTTGCGAAAATCTCAGGCATTGCCTCACCTGCCAAAAAAGGCTATATCAGTTTTACAATTTTAGAAATTGAACAGTATCAAAAAGAACAAAAATCAGATGAAACTGACATTGATTTTGATGATTTTCCATTTAAATAGACTTTATACACAATTTTGGTAGGGTTCTCCCTACCTTTTATATTGTTTTATATTGGAGGTAAAAAACATGGCAAAAAAGAAAACACTACCAAAGACCTTAAAACAAAAAGCAGTCTCACTATTTAAAAACGAAAAGGAAGAGTACGCTTATTATTTAAAAGAATACAAAGAAAAATTCTTACCTGAAGAATTTAATCAGTTAGAATTATTAGATGAATTATGTAATGATGAAATAGACCACTATATGAGCATCACGTCCCGTGGCGACGGAAAGAGTTTCAACTATATATCCGCTGTTGGTTACCTTTCATACCATTTAAATATGGGGTGTACTTTACTTGTCCGCCACTTTACATTACAGGAAAAAATGAGGGAACTTGTCGAGGATATTTTACAGACGATTGGGTGGTGTCATTTTAATACGGATTATCATTACAGGTCAACCGCCGATTATTTAATTATCTCTATTGGCACTAAAGACGTTTTTTTAATTACAGATATAAATAATGCAAGCGACTTGAAACAATCCTCAGCCGTTTTAAAAAACTTTCCAATAGTGATATACGATGAATTTTTAACGTTGTCTGACGATTATGTCAAAAACGAATATGAAAAAATTAGGACTATCTATAAATCTATTGACCGTGTAAAAAATCGCCCATATATTAAAACCCCGAAGATGATATACCTAGCTAACCCCGTCAATTTTGACAGTCCACTACTTCCATCGTTAAAAATTTATAATAAGTTACAAACTCAAGAAATTAATACAATCAAACAATACGATAATGTTTTATTAGAGCTAAGACGTAACGACTTACGCAACCAAGGGAAAAATCTACGTGCCTTTCCTGATGAAGATGACGCCGATGTAACGGGTCAATTTCAGTTTTCTAATTATAAGCTAGTAAATGAAGACGTTTATTATAATATTTATAATCACGCTAAATCTGTAAAAATTAAGTTAGAAGATAGATTAATGTTGCACGTTATTTCAAAAAATGATAATATAATACTATCAATTGAAAGAAGTGATAACACTGAAGACTATTGTATCAACTTAGCAGATGAAACAGAAAAAAGTCAATTTTTAAATGACAAATACTATAAGCAAAGTTTTATTAAAAAATATGAAAAAGGTATGTTTCTGTATAAAGACAGTTTCTCAAAATCATATATTGAAAGGGATACAATGCTTATGCAACTAAACCTATTCAAGCTTATCCCCTCATCTAAAGAAATTACAACCGAGGAAACATATCAAAAAATCAAACAAAACAATTTTCTTAAAACGCTTGCAAAAAAATACGAATAATTTGAGGAAGTCTCATGATGCACAACCAAACTGACCTACTGAATTTTTTAAAAAAATTTAAGGGAAAAAAAGTCTCTTTGTACGCTGACATCGAGACTTTTTCTTGTAATAAAATCGAGGGTATAGAACACCCTACAAAATACCATTCTTTCACTTATTCACTCGC
>DASRMY010000062.1:0-13582 GCA_035647695.1 Treponemataceae bacterium
GTGTAGGTTTGGAAGGTTTTAGTTTGCTAACTGCATGGTAATTAAAATTTGCGAGGTATAAGATGAAAAAAAAGTGTTTTATGTTTGTTCTTTGTGCTTTAACAGCTCTGGCTGTTTATGCTGGTGGAAAAAAAGAATTAGTTGAGAAAGAAGCCGAAGACCTAAATAGTTGGGAAGAATATTTTGATATAACAGAAAAAAAATCTGGCAAATACAATATTGTAGTAACAGCCTCAGACCAAGGGGGCAATGTCGCACTTGGAGGTCCCTATAATATATTTATTGATCCTGAATCTGATCTTCCAATAGTAGGTATTACAAATCCTCTCCCAGAGCAACGGGTCACTGGTAACTTAAATATTGTTGGAACATGTATTGATGACGATGCTGTAGAGCGAGTAGAAATAATTTTTGATGGTGATGAAGAAAATCCAAAGCATGCTGAAGGTAAGGATTTTTGGTCTTTTTATTTAGACACCACAGAGATGACAGAGGGGGCTCATTCCTTAGAAGTTTATGGATATGATATTAATGGGCTTCGGGGACGGTCAAAGTTTGTAACATGGCATCTTGACAGAAAAATGCCGGTAACAGAAGTGAGAAGTCACGCTATTGGCGACCTGGTTTCAGGCAAAGTTAATTTTAAGGGTACTGTTTTTGATGGTAATACTGTATCCCAATTGTGGTATTCTGTCGACGATGGAGAAACGTTTACAGAGTTGCCTGTAAAATATAACAAAAAAGAAAATGTTTGGACATTCAATTTGTCAATTAAGACATCAAAAATGGAAGATGGTCCAATGGTGTGTTGGTTTAAAGCATTGGATGGACAAGGTACCTATGGCGTTTATTCATATTTGTTTTTTATAGATAACACTGCACCAGAAGTGCAATTTTTATACCCAGAAGAAGATGTAGCAGTCAATGGTGAGTTTATAATTGCGGGTGTAGCTCGTGATACAAGTCATATTGAAAGCCTTGAATGGCAGGTTGGAAAAGAAACAGGGGAATTTGTCCTTGTTCCAGGAAATCCCTATTGGACAAAAACGCTAGATGCTCGTGTTCTTGGCGGTAAAAGATGTGATGTGCATATTATTGCAACAGATACGGCAGGAAATAAAACTATTGTCAAAAGGCGTATACCATTTGACTTTGAAGCCGATAAACCTACGTTAGAGATTATAAGTCCTGTGCCAGATCAAGAAATCTATGATAGTTTATTGTTGCAAGGTACCGCTTTTGATGATGATGGAATAGCCTCTATCATTTATTCTCTAGATGGTGGTGAAGAAAAAACTATTCCCTCTGAAGGTGTCTTTAGTACAAGTCTTGTTTCTAAAGGAGCTGTGTTACCTGCTGGCAAACATGTGCTGAGTGTTAGAGGGGTAGATATTTTTGGCCTAGAAGGAGACTCTGTAGAGATACCTTTTATAGCAAGAGGCGATGAGCCAGTCTTTGTCATTAATTCGGAAGAATATACCTCTGGTATACAAATACATCCAGAAAGTGGTTCTATTATAAATGTTTCTGCTCATAGCGAATGTGGTATAGAACGTCTACGTTGGAACTTTAAAGGGCAAGAAGAAAAGATAATTAGCCCTAAAAAGCCACAAAACACTATTAAATTTGATATTTCTTTTGGAGATGCTCCTTGGGGGGTTGTTCCTGTTGATGTGTATGCAACAGATATATATGGTCGTGAAAGTCATACCTCATTATTGTTTAATGTTATGAATCTTACAAAAATTTACTCTGAGCCAACTGTTGTTTTTACAGATAGCTGTATTGTTGATAATGTAATTGATTTTACCAATACCAATCAAGTTACAGGATATTTTACAGGGGGGCAAGCAGTCTCGGTTGTTATAGAGCCAGAAAATGATTATGTAAAAGCATCGCTTAAAAACAATGGAATAATAATTACAAGGGGTTCAGCAGGTGGAATTTCGGAGCCTTTTGTTGTACGGGTTACTACTGAAAAGGATCTCAGTTACGATTCAAAAAAATTAGTTGCTAAAACGCCAACTGCGCCACCTCGCATTAGTTTAAATAAAAACAGGGTTCTAAATGGGTTTGAAAATCTTGTAATAAAAGGTAGTGTAAAAACTGATACTGCTCTTAAAAATACAAAACATAGATTGCTAACAGCACATATGAAACAGGCTGATGGTACACGAGTAGCAACATCAACAGGCGATACACTGTTTGCAAATTTGGAGCTTGACGCTGATACTGGCGAATTTACAATTACCTATAATAAAAATCAAATTCCTGAGGGTGTTTCAATAGTAGAAATTATTAGCACTACTGCCGAAGGGGTTTCTTCTGTTGAATCTATAATTATTCAAAAAATTCCTTCTATCCCTGAGCCTGCAGAAGGTGAAAAACCTAAAAAACTAGAAAAACCGCTTTTTGATTGGATAGTAGGCGAACAAATTTACTATACGTGTATTTACCAAGGTGAATATAGTGGGTCAGAGGTTTTAGTGGGTGCAGAACCAGCCACTGCCCTTTTATTTGCACAAGGTGGTATTGTTTCTAAAAAAGACCTAACTGTTGGTTCAAATAGTTTAACTGCAACTGTCATATATGAAGAAGGAAAAACAGCTAAATCTACGTATACATATGTAAAAGAAGGGAGTTCGAGTATAGAAATTGTCTCTGTAGATGAGCAAGCATATGTTTCTGGAATGACTGTAGCTATACCTGCTAAAATAGATAAGCAAAATCCTCATAGCTTGCAAGCTGTAGTGTATTCTCCGTATAAAATTTCTAAAGCGTTTGCTTCAATAAATGATGTTTCGGTATCTGCAAAAATAAAAAAAGCGGAGGAAAGCAATAAATATGTTGTTACTCTTCCTTTAGCTGAAATACCCGTAGGGATTGCTAGCATTTCTGTTGGTGTAGAAGTTCCTAAAATGGAAAGCATTAGTTGTTCAGGTTCCCTGTCTATTATACGAGAGGCACCTCTTGCGGGGATATTTGATGCTGAACAAGTTTATATGGTTTTCACAAAAGACCTTCCAAAAACAGAGGACGGCGGTATTCTTCTGAAAAAAAATGAAAGTCTTACTGCGTTTGCAAATATACCCAGTCCTGTTAGTGTTCGTCTTGAACCAGACGTAGCAGGTCTTTCAGCGTCTGTACATAAAAACACTGTAGCTATAACCGCCCTTGTTGATGGTATTTACAATGATATTACATTAATTGCAACTGATCGTGATGGGTTTGAATATTCTTCGCCAGTGTTTAGTGTTTTAGTAGATACTTCAGCGCCAACCCTTAATCTTTTTGAGGATTATAATGGTATGTGGGTTCAAAAAGCATTAGAAATTGGTATGAGTGCAGAAGATGCAAATTCTGTAGCAAATGTTTCTGTTTCTATTGATGGTGGAAATAAGTGGATTGCTTGCTCTAAATCGGATGCTTCTGATACAAATGAGTATTCTTGTTTTTTAGATTTATCGGCTCTAGAAGATGGCATTGTTTTAGTAAGTGTAAAAGCTATTGATATTGCCGGGCGACAAACAATACAAGATTTTGTGCTGGCAAAAGATACAAAAGCACCTGTTGCATCTGTTATACTTCCTCCTGCAGGAGATACAATTAATGGTGAAACGACTATTTTAATATTGCCTGAAGATGATGGAAAAATAATCGATGTAACCTCTTTTGTCGGGGTACCGAATGAAAAAACAAGCGAAAATGATACTGTCGAATTGACAGCAGACCCTGTAACACTTAATTTTATACCGCTTGCTATAGACCGTATTGGAACAAAAGAAAGGCCGCTTGCAGATGATATGGAGTTTAGAATTACTGATGCTGCTGGTAATGTGGGTGTATTAAATTCGTATGATTTTATAATTGATGAAGAGTCAGATAAACCAGTAGTTGAAATACATGTACCAGAGCGCAACACTGTAATTACATCTGATTTTGAAGTTTCTGGTGTTGTATATGATGATGATGGGCCATGTAAAATTTGGTATGCGCTTGACGATGATGGTTTGTTAGATTCAGATGCATTTACATCCTTAGATGGCTATTCTAATAGCTATTCTATAACTGTGCCTTTGTCTTCTTTAACAGATAATGAGCATTGGATTACAGTCTTCGCTGAAGATATTCATGGCGTGCGTAGTGATCCAGAATCAATTCCATTTAGGGTTTCTCTAGAAGAACCAAAGGCAACTGTTTTAGAACCTGCAGTTGGTGTTACTGTGCATGAAACAGCAACAATTTCAGGTACTTCATCTGATAAAAATGGAATAGAAAAAGTACAAATATCAATTGACAATGGGAATACATACAACGATGCAATAGGTACCGAAAATTGGAATTATACCTTTGATACGCGCCTTGTAGATGATGGAACTCATGTTGTTTTTGTACGTGTGTACGATAAATATGGTATTGTTGGGTTATATTCTAGTTTAATAAACATTGATAATACTGATCCTGACCTTCAACTTGACTTGCCGTTAGACGGCTCTGTTTCAACTGGAAACATTTATTTATCGGGACAAACAATGGATAATATTGGACTAGCAAAACTATCTGTTTCTATTAATGCCTTAGGAAAAGAAGGCAAAGAAGTGCCGGCTAGTCTTAGTCATATAATCTTAGAAGTTGAGGATATTATTGGCGAAGTTCTTGATATCTCAGCTTTAGAAGATGGGTTTTATAATGTTGAACTAACAGGTTCAGATGCAGCCGGAAATGTTTCTCGTGTTTCTCGTAATATAAAATTAAATACCAAAAAACCTGCAACTGTGGCCAGCCTCATGTATCCAATGAATGGGGAGTATATTAATGGTATTTTTAATATTTACGGACAGGCTGAGTCAGAAAACCCAATATGCAAGGTAATGTTATATGTTGATGAAAAACTTAGTGGTGAGACAGAACTTTCTCCAAGCGGGTATTTTAAGTTTACACTGAACCCAGAAGAAATTGCTGCAGGGTTGCATGATGTACATGTAAAAGTAATTACCGAAGATGGCCAGTCGGTTGCTTCAAATAATCAAACATTCGAATATATGCCTGCAGGGCCATGGGTTTCTATAGACAATTTATGTATGGGAGACTTTGTTTATGATCGTCCTTTCTTAAAAGGTTCAGCTGGATATGTATATACAGAAAGAGATGTAGTTGTACGTGAAAGCAAAGATGCAACAAAAGAAGAAAAAAGAGAAGTTGCCGCAAAGGCAGTCAAATCAATTGAAATTAGTTTTGATAACGGAAAAACTTTTAAAGAGCTTGGTGGCTCTGAAAAGTGGCGTTATAGAATAGAAGATGAAGAAATGCTTGAAGGTTATCATTTTATGATAGTGCGAGCTATTATGAAAAATGGCGATGTTGCTGTTACAAAGTCTATTATACAAATTGACAAAACTGCACCAACTATTAAATTAGTTTCTCCAGAGGCTGGAGGGCGGTATAATCAGGAGTTACGATTTGCAGGCTTATCTTCAGATGATGTAAAACTTGACAGTGTGATTATGGCCTTGCGTAGCGGCGATAAGTCTTCTTATGAGGTTCCTGCTTTTATTCAAGGGCTTTATTTTGATGCACATTTTTTTGGGGCAACCTTATTTGATGTTGGCCTCGGGCTTACCTTTTTTGATGATAATGTAAAATTACAAGCACAATATGGTCAACTTACACAAAGTCAATATGAGATGTTAAGTCATAGCGAAGAAGAGCTTCGCTACGGAGGAGATGTCTTTGGTGGTAAAATTATTGCTAATATAGGATTTGTTCCTTTTAGATACTTTTTTGGACCAGACTGGGCATGGCTAAGTGCATCGTTTGGTGTAGGAGCTAATTTTTCATACTTTAGCGAAACGCAAAGTAATCGTGGGCAGATTTTATCGGCTGTTATTGGGCAACTTGAATTTCCTCGAGTGACATTAGCAGATCAAAAATTCTTAAGTACCTTTAGTTTTTATACGGAAGGGCAGCTTTGGTTTATTCCAACAGATATAGAGTCCACAGAAGACATTAAGTCATTAGTTCCACAAATAAGCTGTGGTTTACGCGTTAATATTTTTTAATAGTAAGGGGATATATTATGGGTAGTATTGTAGGGAAAAAAAGAATATGGGTAATAGCACTCTTACTTTTTGTTTCGGGATTGGCATGTGCTAGGACAGATATTTCAGATGACATTATTAAGGAGATTGATGCTGCATTTGAAAACCAATCAAGAGAAGAAATTGCTGTTATCTTAAATGAGCATCAAGATTCCTCCAATTATTCTAAGATAGAGACATACATGTTGCAAAAAGCACGGGAAGCACTTATTTTTAATAAACTTGATTTTGCTAAGGTAGCTTCTTTAGAGGTTATTGATAATAACCTAGATAATTATGATGCTGTAGATTTGTATTCATTAATATCAAAAGCAATTGTACGACAAAAAAAATTCGAAGAAGCAGAAGAGGCAGCCCGTTTGGCTAGGATAGAAAGAGAACAAAAACAAGCTGAACAAGTACGTGATAAAATAGATCAAGAATATAGCTCTGTAGCTAATGTTGAAACAGGTGACGTTGTGTATATTGATCCTGTTAAAAATGTACGATATTCTCCTTTTAGTTGGAATGTAGGTGTGCATGTTGTACGATTAGGATTTCTTACTACTCCTACACAAAACAGCCTAAAATATGGCTTAGGAGCTAGTGGTGAATGCTTGTATTATTCTGATTTTGTAACCATAGCTGGCGAAATAGGAGTAACAAGCCTTGCCTTTGGACTAAAGGGGAATGATTCTATAATCACATCAATTCATTTTGTGCCAGCAGTAGCCTTTTCAAAGTTAAGTAATAAACTTTTTTTACGATTTGGTATAAATTATAGAACATCTAATCCTGTAAAAGATGGAACAGCTGTCTCTCCTTTTTTCTCTCGGGTTTTAGGGCTCGGGCTTTTAAATATGCCCTTGGGTGCAACTCAAATAAATGCGACTGTTGATTATCTTTCTGGCATAGCCGTAAAAGACAAAGTAGGAGCAGCAGTACTGTTTAATAGCAAATTATATATACCGCTTACAGAAGTTGGGAAATTTAAATTAGGATTTAACACCGGGTTTACAGATACCTTACTGTTTGTCAATGATGGAATTGAAAATCAAGCTGAAATATCTTTCAGTATTGGAGTTGGAACATATGAATAAAAAAAGATTTTTTCTTGTAGTGCCTCTTGTATTCCTTTTATCGTTTACATTAAGTGCTGATGCTGCAATGGGGCAACGTTTTCTTAATGCTGCAAAAGAGCAGTATTCTATAGGTAATTTAGACAAGGCATATACATATATAAATAATTCAATGAAAATGTATGTTGAAGAGCCTGTTTCAAATGATGTGATTTTTTCTGCACAATTAATTTATTTTGAATATCTTCAAAAAATAAAAGAAGAAAGCGATATTGATGCATTTGTAGAGGTTAAAAACACCCTAAAAGAATTTCCGCTTGTTATAAATAGTGATATCACTGCTTTAATTGAAACACTAAACATGATAGAAATTAAAAATGTTGAATCTTCTGCTGAGGAATTTACAATTGAAGGCCAGCAACAATTTTTTGAAGCTCAACTTGAGGCTATGAAAATACAACAAGATTATGAACTCAAAATGCTTCAAAAAAGTCAGCAAGCTGCGGCAGAAAACCAGCAAAGTTTATTAGAGCAAATGAATGAGCAAACGGGTAAGTTTGCAGATGTATTAACAAAAAGCACAAAAGCAACTGAAGAAAGTAGCAAAACAATAAAAAAAGCAATAATTGGTATTGGGATTGTTCTTGTAGTTGTGTTTTTGTTAGTTATCCTTTTTGTAATATTTAGTTGGCAAAACTCCAAAAAGCAACAAGAACGTTTTCAAGCTACTCTTGAAATGGTAGCTCAAATGAATAGAAAACCAAATGAACGATTAGCTCTTGGGGCTGTTACTGATTTATATGATAATGATTTAAGGTCTGCTGGTAGCTCTCGGTGGGGGGTAGATGCTCTTCCAGAGCCAGAATTGTCTGAAAAAGATATTGCTGAAATAAATGAACTAGCAGTAGAATGCGAACGCTTGGGTGCTGAAATTGATTTTGCAACAGGAAGAAAAAACAATTCTAAAAATGTTTCAGAACTTGTTTATAAGCTTTCGTGTTCTATGGGAATAAACCCAGCCAAAGCTAAGATCTATTTTTGCGCTGGCATGGTCTATGATGTTGGCTTCCTTTCTATTAATACAGAGCTATTACATGCAAGTGAGCTAACCGAAGATCAAAAATATGAAATACGAAGCCATGTTTTACAAGGTGTTGACAGACTTGATTTTGTCCCTGAAAAATATAAAGATATCTTTATCGATGCTGCAATAAAACATCATGAAAACCTTGATGGGACTGGTTATCCAGAAGGCCTAGAAGGGGATGATGTGCCTACAATCGCGCGTCTTATACGTGTTGTTGAAATGTTTACATCACTTATATCGCGTCGTAAATATCGAGGCATAATGGATAAAGAATCTGCTATTAATGAATTGCGTGCAGAAAATGGTGCTGTAGATCAAGCACTTGTAGATTTACTTGATTCAATAATATAGTTTTTCAGTTTTTTTGCTCTTGTTTGCCAAAATCTTTTATCGATTGTATAAAAAGCTTGTTTTGGTTAGACAAGAGTGGAACTGAAAATATAGGATAACCACTTTCATCAATTCTGTATATTGTGCTTATAGGAGCTTTGTAAGCGGGGCTTTCTTCAGAATTAATCCACCAGTCTAAAACATTTATAACACAGAGTGTGTATTTTATTAAGTTTAGGTTTGTTAGGTGCTTTGATTTTTTACCGCCTAAAAGTATTTCTAATCGTGTAGAAAGTATGTTTGGTATTTCAAATTCAAAATTTTTCCATAAATTATCAGCTCCTAGATTTTTACCAGACTGATAGGGATCCGTATAGGTAAGAGTTGCTTCGTCTGCTCTTTGAACAATAAGAGAAAAGACTTTTTTGAGGTATGCTACTCTTCCTGATAATGGAACATAACTTTCAGTTTTATTAGTTTTTTCTACAAAAATGAGTTCAAAGGACAAGTGCGGTAAAAAATAATATTTTTCTTGCCAAAGCCAGCCTGAAACTCTTCGTTTTCCATAGATAGAAGATATATAATCGGGTTGTGTATGCAATTGATCAACTATTTCTTTTAGTTCTGGAATTAATTGTCGTTCAATAATTGCTTCTCTGTATAAGGACCAAGTACTAAAAATATCTTGTAAAGAATCCTTTTCTGTAACAAAATCGTCATCACCAGCAACAGTAAAGTTGATATATCGACAAGATTGAAATAAAAGCTCTATAATTCGTAGTAAAACTAAGGTTATTTGAAGAGGGTTTGAAGGTGGTATGAGGTTAGCGCCTTCTTTAAATTGAAATAAAGGATGAAAATAAGGATACATATCTGGCATTCTATTAAGATCATTCCATCCTGCACCAGGAAAGAGTCGTTCCAGAACAGCAATGCTTTTAGTAACATTAGTTACGGCTATTTGTTTTTCAGCTTTTGCTCGTTCTTTTTCAGCCTGCTCTTTTTTATTTTCTTCTAGGGATTGAGAGCCTTGGTTTTTTATTCTATTAGAGGGAAACAATAAGTCGTATTTTGTTATGTCTAGATAACCTAAAATATCAGAAATGTTTTTAGTAAAATATTCTGGGTATGGCTGAAAGCTGTTACTTGTCATTCTGTTAAGTAGTGGATACATGCCTTTAAGAACATGTTCGTAGATATATAACCATTCTGCAGCTGCAATTTTTGCAATTTTTAGCAACCCTTCTTTTTGCTTAGGTTTTTGAGCTGAAATTTCGGTATATGCTTTTTTTATAAGATGTGTCATTTCTGATTCGCTTATAAAATAGAGTCTTATAAAGGTTTTATATAAATTTTTTACAATCGGGATGGTATCTTTTATCTCAGCATTAGCTGCCTTTGTTTTTAGAACAAGATAGTCTTGCTTTATAGTATATGTGTCCCATTCTGAAATTAAATAAAGTACTTCATCGTGCCATGTTGTTTTTTCAGCTATTCGTCCAAGTATAGCAGGGGTTTCAGTTAGTTTTTTTATTGCGTATATAAATCGATCAATATGAGCAATATGTTTTTTTAAGGTATGAGTTATATATTCAGGCATTATTTTATCATTTGCCCCAAGTGGTGTTAGTACAATTAGTTTACCCAAAATTGATGGTGCTTGTTTTATACGGTGTTCATCAGAAAACATAAGCTTGGTTAGTCTAATGCGGTTTTTAGAATCCCATTTAGGTATTGAACTGCCTTTTTTTTGTTTTTCTTGTGGGGTATCTGTTTCTGGTTGTGTTTTTGCTGCGCTTTGTCTATTTGTTGTTGTGGGCGTGTGTTTTCGTCTCGTTGGTTTTGGTGTACGGTATTTAGAAGCTACACTGCGTACTTTTTGACGATCTATTGGCATAGGTTTTTCAATTCCTATTTCACCGCCAAGAACTGTCACCATTTTTTTTGCTTCTTCTGGGTCTATATTGCCTAGTCTTTGTCTGGTTTTATCTAGTTCTCCTGGTTCAAAGAAAATAGGATTTCGTTTTTTTTTCTTTTGATCATTACTCATGTTTTTCCCTTTTTTTATAAGCGTAATGAATGTTTTTTAACAATAACGGTAAAGTGTTTTAAAGGAATTTCTTCTCCGTTTTTAGTAAGGAGGTTTCCTTCGCATTGTCCATACATTGTATGATACTCAGTACGCAAAAGCAAGATGCTTAGAGTTCGCTTTGTGTCTGCAAAGGCTTTAAAACTGACATCAATCATGCTTTCTGTATCTTGTATAACCCAAACGCCCATAATTCCTTGGGGCCGTGTAATAACAACAGGCGGTAATGGAGTCGCTTCTTCATCAACAAAGAGAACATTTTCATTATAAGCGTTTTTATCAACTGGCTCAGATGATCCCAAAACAATTCTAAAACTAATTTTTTTATTATTCCACTCGCCAAAGCCTGTAATAATTGATTTTTTTGTTCGTAAACTGTAAAAAGCCCATCGCATGGAAAACAACCCTTGTCCAATGAAATCTGAAGAAGGCGTGTTTTTTTTTGTAGCATCTGTAGAAAGAGAACCTGCAATAGGCATAGATGAAACATGTACTGCAGAACAACGATTTTTTAGCGGAAAAGGTATTACAGATGTAAGCATAGCCCATGTTTTGTTATTATCTGATTTAAAGGCTCCAACAGCATTTGGACGAACAGAATCACCCTCATAATTAAATACAAAGGAAAAAGATTGTTCTATATGATCCCAACTCATTCTAAAATATCGTTTGTTTCTAAAAGAAAAGCAAATGCCTTGGTCAAGATGATGGGGAACAATTTTTCTCCAGGGTATTAAAGAACGGTAAGAGAATTTTTTTCCATTGCTTTTCTCCCAAAAATTTGTTTCTGCAAAGCAAACAAATCCTAGGTGAACAATGTCGATTGTGCCAGCATGGGTATCTGTGTTAAAAAAAAACTCTATACTACCTCGTATACGAGAATTTGTAATAAATCGAGGAAGAGGCATTATGCTAAAGGGTTTTTTAAGATTTTTTATGTCAAGTTTGTTAGGAGGAGCTAGAAAAGTACCAAATACAGGAAGGCCCTTTACAAGTATTTTTTTTGGTGGGTTATCTATAGTTCTTGTATACACAAAATGTTCCTTGCTTTTAAGTTACCTTAGTATACTCCAAAACAAGAGATTCTTAAAGCTTATTTTTATTGCTATAAGAAGGAAATCGGGTTATTATAGAAGTGCAGATAATAGGTTTTCTATAAGGTGGTCGTATGAGCGTAACATTGTATTCTTTGGGTGCAGCAGAAGAAGTGACTGGTTCTAAGCATATTTTTGAGGTGGATGGAAAATCGTACATGGTCGATTGTGGTGCTTTTCAGGGGCGAAGAAAAGAATCAGATGAAAAAAATAGAAAATTTGATTTTCCAGTAGAAAATCTTGAGGCTGTTATTCTCACACATGCTCATTATGATCATTGTGGTCTTTTACCAGTTCTTACTAAAAACGGTTTTACAAAGAACATATATGCTACTCCAGCAACTCGTGATTTGGCTAACCTTGTACTGATGGATAGTGCACATATACAAGCGCGTGATGCACAATATTTAAGAAAACAGGCAAAAAAACGAGGTGAAGTTTTTACATGGCAACCCTTGTTTGATCAACATGATGTTGTAAATACCACCAATCAAATGATTACAGTTTCTTATAATCGTGAAGTTTTTATTGGACCAAATGTAAAAATTGAGTTTTTTGATGCAGGACATATTCTTGGTTCTGCGATGATTTTGGTTACTATTATAAATGCTAAAGAAAAAGCAGATGAATCTGGTTCTCGTGATGTGCGCATTTTATATACTGGTGATTTAGGGCGTTGTGGGAAAGCTATTATTCGTGACCCTGCTATTGATATGCCAGCACCGGATTATATTATTTTAGAAAGTACTTATGGTAATCGAAAGCACGAAAGCACCGACGTTGCAATAGAAGAGTTAAGAAAAGCTGCTCAGTATGCTTTTGATCGTAAAGGTAAGGTTATTATACCAGCATTTGCAATTGAACGAACACAGGAAATTGTTTTTTATTTGCATTTGCTCGTTGACAAGGGCCGTCTTCCCAAAGTTCCTATTTATGTTGACTCTCCCATGGCAACGAATGCTACAAGTATTTTTAGGGTTCACCAAGAGTGCTATGATGATGAGACAAGACAAGTTTTTTTAGATCATCATAAAAACCCCTTTGGTTTTAATGAACTAACATTTACTACAAATGTTGAGGAGTCTAAAAATCTTAATAATATAGATGGTCCTATGATTATAATTAGTGCAGATGGAATGTGTGAATTTGGACGTATTGTGCATCATGTTGCCAATAATATTTCAAATCCAAATAATACAGTACTCATTGTTGGCTATATGGCTGAAAATACCCTTGGTAGGCGTTTGCGTGATGGTGAAAAAGAAGTACGTATTTTTGGTGACTGGCATGCAGTAAAAGCAAGGGTTGAAACGGTTAACGCATTTAGTGCACATGCTGATTATACAGAAATGTTAACGTGGCTAAATAATATAGACAATACGAAACTTAAAAAAATATTTTTAGTTCATGGTGAAGAAAAGGCACAATTATATTTTACACAGTATTTGTGGGACCATAATTATACATCTGTTGAAGTGGTCAAATACGGAAAAACCTATGAGATATAATTAAATATGAAAAGTCCCACTGTATCTTTCTAGAGCTGTTTAGCGCGGTATTTTGTAAGAATTGCTTCTCGATCGTTTACCATGAAAATGGGTTGTCCTGTGGCATCCATCGCATCTCGCCAAAAGGCTCCTTCTGGGTTAACTTTGTTTCGTTCTTTTGTTACGAGTCTTGACGGCAAGTGAACATATCTGCCATGAACAAGGCCTATGACCAATTTTGTTTTTCCTGCCATTGCGGCATGTACAGCATTGTTTCCAAGTCTTTCACAATAAATGGAATCTGTTGGAGATGCTGGAGCTGATCGAATAATATAACTT
>DASRMY010000063.1:0-5179 GCA_035647695.1 Treponemataceae bacterium
AGTATATTCAATGTATATAAAAATGTCAGCTACAACCACATTCAAACTTAGAGTCTTATTGAATAAATAGTTAAAAAAATATATATTGACAGTACAATTTGTATAAAAATCATCATTTGAAAATGTGTTCAAAATGGTTAATTCACTATATAGGAGAAATTCATGGCAGTTAAAGCTTTAAAGAAAAATCCATCTTGGAAAGGACGAAAAGGTCCTGTCGTTTTTGTAATAATGGATGGCGTAGGATATGGCAAATACGAAGACGGAGATGCTGTTGCAGCAAGTCGAATGGCACATTTAGATTCAATTCATGATGCAGGATTTGCAACAAAACTTAAGGCTCATGGGCTTGCTGTAGGACTCCCGTCTGACGATGATATGGGCAACTCTGAAGTTGGCCATAATGCAATTGGTTGTGGCCGTGTTTTTGCCCAAGGTGCAAAGCTTGTTTCTAATTCAATTGCTACAGGTGCTCTATTCGAAGGTGCCACATGGAAAAAACTAAGCGCTAACGTTAACGATAATAACAGCACATTCCATTTTATTGGGCTCCTTTCAGATGGAAACGTTCACTCACATATTGACCACTTAAAAGCTATGATAGAACAAGCTAAAAAAGAAGGTATAAAAAAAGTACGTGTACACGCTCTTATTGACGGACGCGATGTTGGCGAAACCTCTGCCCTAGAATATATAACTCCCTTTGAAAAATACTTAGCTGACTTTCGCAATGATGGTTTTGATTTTAGAATTGCATCTGGTGGTGGTCGAATGTGGATAACGATGGATCGTTATAATGCTGACTGGTCTATGGTTGATCGAGGATGGCGCTGCCACGTACTTGGTAAAAGCCGACAATTTAATAGTGCAACAGAAGCTATTGAAACGTACCGTAAAGAAAACCCAGAGATGATTGACCAAGACTTAAATGATTTTTGTATAGCCGAAAATGGCAAAGCTATTGGTACTATAGAAGATGGAGACAGCGTGGTTTTCTTTAACTTTCGTGGCGACCGAGGCTTAGAAATTACCGAATCATTTGAAACACCAGAAGGAGAATTTGTTCGTTTTGATCGAGTACGTCTTCCTAAGGTAGAATATGCAGGTATGATGGAATATGATGGTGATGTGCATATTCCTGCTCAATTTTTAGTGCAGCCTCCGCTTATTGATCGCACAATGGGTGAATATCTTGCAAAAACAGGCATTCGAACCCTAGCAATTAGTGAAACTCAAAAATATGGACATGTTACGTATTTTTATAATGGCAATAAACTAGGTAAATTTGACGAAAAACTTGAAGATTATGTAGAAATTACTTCTGATGTTGTACCTTTTGAACAACGCCCATGGATGAAGTGTGCCCAAATTACCGATAAAGTTATAGAAGCAATTGAACGTGGTACATATGAGCATATACGCCTTAATTTTCCAAATGGTGACATGGTAGGACATACGGGTGTGTTTAACGCTGTTGTTTGCTCCATGGAGGCAATGGACTTACAACTTGGCCGTATCCGTAAGGCTGTTGAGGTAGCTGGCGGTATTCTTTGTCTTACCGCTGATCATGGAAACTCAGATGATATGTACGAACATGATAGTACAACTGGAGAGGTCAAGCGCAGAAAAGATGGAAGTCCAAAAGCAAAAACATCACATAGTTTAAACCCTGTCCCTGGTATTATTTATGATCCAACTTATCAAGGTGAATATGAAAAAACCTTAAACGAGGGTCTTGGCATTAGTTCATGGGCTGCAACCTTAATGAACTTGCTTGGGTATAATGCACCAGAGGACTACGATCAAAGTTTAATTACGCTAAAAGAGGTTTAAATATAAAAAAGGGAGCCATACAGGCTCCCTTTTTATTATTCGTCTATTTGAATAACTTCAACTGGACACTCATCGGCTGCGTCTCTCACGCTGTCAAATTCTTCCTCTTTTGGTTGCCTTATTACCTGCGCAACCCCATCTTCATTCATTTTAAATACAGCAGAGCAGGTATCAGCACATACTCCACAGCCAATACAACCATCCTGGTCAATTGTCACATTCATACTAAGCCTCCTATTATAAAACTACACATTGTAATATAGACTTAGATGCCCAATTTTGCAAGATAGTAGGTATTTATTTTTGCACTTTTTAATCTAATATTGCTTCTATATCATCTAGTTCCTTATTTGAAAATTCAAGGTTCTGTACAATGCCACAATTTTTACTAATTTGGATTGGTTTACTTGCTCCTATTAAAACTGTTGTTACACGATTTTTACGTAATACCCAAGATAATGCCAATTGTGCAAGCGTTTGTCCACGACTATGTGCAACATCATTTAATCGGGTTATTTTTGCAACTAGTTCCTGTGTTACATCTGTTTCACGTAAAAACTTATTTAACGATGCACGGCTTCCAGCAGGTATTCCATGAAAATATTTGGTTGTTAAAAGACCTTGAGCTAACGGACTAAAACAAACACAACCAGCATCTAAACCCGATAAAGTATCTAACAACCCATTTTTTTCTATCCAGCGATCAAGCATATTGTATCGTACTTGATTAACAAGAAGTGGCGTTCCATTTGCCTTTAGTATTTTTGCTGCCTGTACAGCTTGTTCTGCATTATAATTAGAAATACCCACATAGAGTGCTTTACCACTTTTTACAATGTCTGATAAGGCATTCATTGTTTCTTCGATTGGTGTGTCGGGGTCAGGTCTATGATGATAAAAAATATCTAGATAATCTATATTCAGTCGTTTTAGGCTTTGCTCACAACTAGCCATTAGGTGTTTTCTAGAACCTAAATCACCATAGGGACCAGGCCACATATCAAAACCAGCTTTTGAAGAAATAATCATTTCGTCTCGGTACGGTTTCATATCGGATGCTAGTATACGACCAAAATTTTCTTCTGCAGAACCTGCCACCGGTCCATAATTATTTGCTAAATCAAAATGCGTAATGCCTGCATCAAAAGCCGTATACACCATTTGTGTTTGATTTTCAAAATCGTCGTTAGTACCAAAATTATGCCATAAACCAAGCGCTACTCGAGGTAATTTTAGCCCACTATTACCACATCGCTGGTATTGCATACTATCATACCGTGAATCTTTAGCTTTATACATACCATCCTCCATTTATACCATAGCCCAGCAAATCTCATACGTCAATAAAGAACCCCTATAATTAGCTCCTTACTACAAAAACAGCTTTTTGCCCTGAACAAGTTTGACAAATATGCTATTTACTCATATAGTTAAGTATCTTAAATAATTAATAAATAAAAGTTTTGAACTGGAGAGTTATAGAATGCAAAAAAAAAGTCTGAGACCAGTAATTTTTGTAATTGAAGAAAATTGTGTAAATTGCCACCGGTGTATTGCAGTGTGTCCGGCAAAGATGTGTAATGACGGTTCTGGCGATGTAGTCCATTTTAACAGCGATCTCTGTCTCGGGTGTGGCGCATGCATTGACGCCTGTACACACAATGCACGGGTGGGAATAGATGATTCGGAGGCCTTTTTTACTGACCTTACAGCTGGAACAAAAATGGTCGCTATAGCAGCCCCTGCGGTTGCTGCCAGCATGGACGGTAATTATTTACAATTAAATGGCTGGCTTGCAAGTCTAGGAATAGCAGCCTTTTTCGACGTAAGTTTTGGCGCTGAGCTAACGGTAAAAAGTTATTTAGAGTACAAAAAAGCTCATAATCCTAAGTGTATCATTGCACAACCCTGCCCGACGCTCGTCTCGTTTATTGAGCTGTATCGTCCTGAACTTATTCCCCTTTTAGCACCTGCTGACAGTCCTATGGTACACTCTATGAAAATGATTCGAGAATTTTACCCGCAATATAAAAATCATAAAATTGCAGTTATATCTCCCTGTTATTCTAAAAAACGTGAATTTGATGATGTCGGCTTAGGTGATTACAACGTGACTATTAAAGCCCTTTGTGCTTATATGGAAGAAAACCACATTGATTTGACAAAATACGAGGAACAACCCTTTACTGGACCAGATGCCGAGCGAGCAGTCCTCTTTTCTACGCCTGGAGGACTTATGCGAACCGCAGAACGCCATGCTCCTGGAATTTCAGAAGTAACAAGAAAAATTGAAGGAGCCCCACTAATATACCATTATCTTGCACACCTTGGAGATGCAATAAAAACTGGACAAGCACCTATTCATGAGCTTATAGATTGCCTTAACTGTGAAATGGGTTGTAATTGTGGGCCTGGAACCACGAACAGAGGTAAACACCCTGATATTGTAGAGGGAGCAATTGAACAGCGCAGTAAAAACGCACAAAAACGGTACCAGAAAAAAGGCTTGTTTATGTCAAAAAAAGCTGCGGTAAAAAAGATTAACCGCCTCATAAATAAATTTTGGAAGCCAGGCCTTTACGATCGAAGTTATATTGATCGCTCAGCGATATTCAAAAATGCAATACGAAAACCAACTGATGCAGAGATTCAAGAGGTATATCTCAAAATGCATAAAACAGAAACCCGGCATATTCTTAATTGTGGTGCATGCGGATACAACAGTTGTGAGCAGATGGCTGTTGCCATTATCAACGGGCTAAACCGGATAGAAAACTGTCGCCATTACATGCAAGTAGAGGTGAGTATGTTGCATGATAGTCACCGCTCAGAAATAAACGACACTATTAAAACAGTTACCGCATCTAGTGCAGAACGACTTGAAACAAACATGACTGAAATTTCTGCTCTCGCAGATCTTTCTTCAGAAATGGCATCCAGTGTTGTCGAATCATCGGCAGCGATTGAAGAAATGGTTGCTAATATCAATTCTATTACCGAAATATTAGCTAATAATGAAAAATCTGTAGAATCACTAGACACTGCGTCCAATGAGGGAAAACACGGAATAAATTCTATAGTCACCCTCATGACCGATGTATCACATCAGTCGGACAGCCTAATAGAAGCAAGCACGGTTATCCAGCAAATTGCCAGCCAAACAAATCTTCTGGCCATGAATGCGGCTATTGAAGCTGCCCATGCAGGTAAATTTGGTACAGGATTTGCGGTAGTTGCCGATGAAATCAGAAAGCTTGCAGAAAACTCAGGAAGCCAGGCAGAGACTATATCTCGTGCGCTCAAACATATAAAAGAACTCATAGATAAAACCTCCGAATCTTCTCTT
>DASRMY010000064.1:0-2555 GCA_035647695.1 Treponemataceae bacterium
GTGTATTATACTCATTATGCTTGTCTTTGTTTACTAAAAAAATATAAAAACATAATAGTTCCTGCTATTGAAGTTATAACTCCAATAGGTAGTTCCAATGGTTTAATAATAATGCGACAAAGTAAATCTGCAAGCATTAAAAAAATACCACCGTAAAAAAGCGTAACTGGTAATAATTTTTTATGGTTAGGACCAGTGATAATACGCGTTATGTGCGGAACTATGAGCCCTACAAAACCTATGCTACCACCAACTGAAACACAAACACCCGTTAATGCTGAAACAGAAAAAAACAAAATTAATTTAGTTTTTTTTACGTGTATACCAATGTTTCGGGCATTGCTTTCACTAATAGCAAAAGCGTTTAATTCTCGAGAATAGCGCAAAATAATTGGTGTGCAAAGTAAAAATGCAATACAAAGTAAAATAAGGTCATTCCAGCTTGTGTTTGCCAAGGAGCCCATCATCCAAAAGGTAATAGACTGTATTTTTTCTCCTGCAAAGGCGGTTAAAAGGGTAATAATGCTATTAGCAAACATGGTAAACACAATACCCAATAAAATAATAGTGTGTGTCGAAAGGGAATAATCAATTTTTGCTGCTAATCCTAGTATTAGTAGCAATGATGCAAAGGCAAAGGCTATAGATAAAATTACAATACCACCTCCTGGGAGACAGGGAATATAAAAACCTGTAAATATTGCAATCACAGCTCCAAGAGCTGCGCCTGATGAAACACCGAGGGTTGTCCCATCAGCTAAGGGGTTTTTTAGCAGCCCTTGCATTGTTGCACCACAAACAGC
Organism: Treponemataceae bacterium; assembly: GCA_035647695.1. Classification (GTDB taxonomy): domain Bacteria; phylum Spirochaetota; class Spirochaetia; order Treponematales; family Treponemataceae; genus CETP13. The sequence continues at coordinate 804 of DASRMY010000064.1, forward strand.
AAGTGAGGCACCTATTATAAAGGCACCTAATACTCGCGGCAGACGGAGCGTAAATATTATTGTTGCATATGTTTTATGTGTCCTTATTTGTAAAAAAGGAATATTTACACTGCCAATACAAACACAGAGGATGACTACAGCAATGGTTAAAAAAATTGCAACTAATACTGCAAATACATATTTTTTTTTGGCACTGTAGTTAGTGGTGTTAATTATTCATCTCCGTAAAAAAACGTGTAAAACTCTTGAGCTGCTTGTACTAGTCGAGGTGCAGGTCGTGATGCAATATTTGCATCTGGGTTTAGAATTTTCTTGTTGCTGACTGCATTAACTCTATCCCAACCAGTGCGTTGCATAATTTCATTTATGGGTTTAGGACCTTTTCCAAAGTACATTGTAATAGTAACAATAAAATCAGGGTTTTTTTCTAGTACTTGTTCTTCCGAAATAGCTGCCCAGCCGTCAACATCTGCAAATACATTGTGAATGCCACAAAGATTTGCTAGTTCGGTCATAAAAGTGTTATTACCGGCTGTCCATAATCCCCATTGGAGTGGAGAAACTTCAAAATACACTGATTGTGTAGTATAAGAGCTTTGTTGTTTTGCCTTGTTTTCAATGTCTAAAAAGTTTTTTTTCATGTTGTCTACAAGAGCAGTTGCTTTTTTTGATACACCTAAGGCTTCACCAATAAGATGTATAGTAGAATACATTTCTGCAATGTTTGTTGCCTTCGTTGCAATTACTGGCACACCAGTGGCCTCAATCATTTCAACTTGCTCTCTTGTTTGTCCCATTATTCCCATAATTACAAAATCAGGTTCAAGAGCAATTATTTGTTCTATACCGAGTGTTTCGCCAGATCCAATATCAACTATATCGCTTACTTCAGCAGGAAAATCACAATAGGTTCCGCGCCCTATTATAAGGTCCTTTGCTCCTAATTCGTAGACTATTTCTAAATCTGCAGGTTGAGTTACAATAATTTTAGTTGGGCTTGTAGGGATAATGACTTTTCTTCCCACATTGTCAGTTAGGGTTTTGCCGACAGAAGGTTCTTTTACACCACCTGCGCATACCATCGATGCAAAAGCAGCAAAGAAAGCTATGCATAAAATTCGTTTGATTTTTTTCATTTTTCTCCTCTCAATATGTAACATAATTACTTTTGTTTTACCCATATATCGTTACTCAATGTCCATGTTATTCCTATTGCTGATTTTTCAACAAAAGAACTGTCAATGTTTTTTAGAGTAATAAGTCCAATACGGTAAATTCGCATTGTTAATTGTGATGTAGAATGTTCTTTTATAGCGTTTTGTATGTTTTTTTTAGAACCTGCATATCTTAAGGTAAATGCATTTAGTTGTAAAGGTTCTAAAAAAGAAACGTCGTCTGCTTCTAAAAAAGAGTCTAGCCCATCAACGTTGCAAACTAGTTTATACTGCTCTGTTTCCCTTTGGTTTTTTGTATTTTGTTGTATGAGTTCAGGTTTTCTAATACTAAGCTTATACTGGTGTAGTTTTTTTTGAGCCATTTGTATTTGCTTTTTTAAATTTTTTGTATCAGTTAGTGTTTTTTTACAAACAGAACATATAGGGCATATTATAGGACAAAAAGGAATGCCTATTGAAGGTGTTTTTTTTTGTATGTTTTCAAGCTCAGCTAATGTATTGTGGTGAGGTATAATGGCTAAAAAAGAATGGGTAGCATTGGTCTTCAAAAAATAATTCAATAGATATATCCTTCTCT
>DASRMY010000065.1:0-2341 GCA_035647695.1 Treponemataceae bacterium
AAGCAACAGTCTGTACAATTTTGTATATTATTTCATTTTTGGATAAAATGTTTTTCGTTTAATTTTATAGGGAGATTACCGCATGCGCTCAAAAAAAACTTCGGTTTTTATTAGATATACAGCCTTTGTTTTAATCACAATAGCTGTTCTTTTTCTCATTGTGAAACTTACAAGAAAAGAATCTCGTTCCTATCAAACACCTCCTCCTGCAGTTGTCATTGCAAAACCTCACATTAAAACACTTACCCAATCTATAACCCTTAGTGGCTACATAGAAGCAGAATCTATGATTCCTATTGTTCCCTTAGTAGGCGGCAGAATTCTTGAATATCCAGTAAAAGCTGGTGATTATGTTAACAAAGAAGATATCGTTGCAATCATAGATGATGCAGCTTATAAGCAAACCATGCTTCAGGCAAAAGCAGCATATTTAGGATATCAAAGCACCTTTGAAAGAGTAGAAAGCCTTTATAAAAGTAAAGCGACAACCCAACAAAACTATGATTCTGTTCAAGCACAACGTGATGCAGCAAAAGCTCAATACGAACTGGCAAACCTTCAACTTAGCTATACTTCTGTTTGTAGTCCAATTTCAGGAACAATTATCACTGCTCCACAGAGCGAGGGCTCTATGGCAGGCACACAAGCGCCAATTGCCATTGTTGCTAATTTAGATTCTTTAGTCATTAGACTTAATGTACCTGAGAAATATTATGCATTATTTAAGGAATTCTCAAATTCGATCTATGCTACTGTTACAAGACCTGAAACCCCTGGATTTAGCTCAGAGGCAGTATCTAAAGCATATATTGATACTATTGACCCATATATTCAAAGTGAGTCAAAGGTATTTAAAGTTGTATTTCGATTAACAGAAAAACTTGCTGAATTTGCCCCCGGAATGTATGTAAAATCAGCGGTACATTATAAAACATGGGAAAATGTAAACGTCCTACCCCATTCTGTTCGCAAAGTCGACGGTTCTTGTTATACCTACGATGAAAAAACAGAAACTGCAGTTTGGCGCATGTTTAGCCCTATTGCACAAGATGATATAGATTTTATAGTTCCTGAAGACTTAGAAGATGAGTTTTTCATCATTGATGGGCAAGGTGTTGTGTTTGATAAACAAAAAGTAACTATTAGAGAGCCAATACAAACTGCAATTAAAAAAACGGAGTAAAAATTGAAAATTTCACATTATGCAGTTAAACACCCCACAAGAATTGCCATGCTTATCATTGTTCTTTTTGTATTCGGTATATATTCTCTAACAGGTATCAAAACAGAATTTATGAGTGATATCTCCTTGCCTTCTGTTATAGTTGTTACGGTATATCCTGGAGCAGGAGCCGAAGATGTAGAAAATGATATTACAAAAATTCTTGAAGATGACTTTGTAACTCTGCCTAACTTTAAAAGCATCAGCAGCAATTCTTCTAACTCATTAAGTTATATCACTGTAAACTATAATGATGGGGTTTTACCCGAAGATCAGCTTCCCGAAATTCGACATCGTATAACACAACTTCAATCTGATTTGCCCGATGGTATTTCTGGACCTCCCGTAGCTCTTATAGGTGGTGTCGGAATGCTACCAGTGTTTACATTTAGTGTTGACGGAGGAAATGACACTGCCCGTGTTACAAAATATATTAACGAAGAACTTACCCCGCTTATTACACAAATTGAAGGTGTTGCAGATGTGTCTGTTTCAGGAGGGAAAGAACTTGAGCTAACTATTTCTCTTCGTTTAGATGATCTAGCAGCAAAGGGAATCTCTGTTTCTAACGTGTATCAGATTCTTAATTATGGCAATATTAATCTCCCTGTTGGAAATGCCGAATACGAAAGGAGAGTTATCGATGTACGATATGCTGGAGGATTTTCGTCAATTGACGATGTAAAAAACCTTCCTGTTGGGTTTGGTGATGGTACCGTGCCTATTACCCTTGCAGATATTGCAGATATAGAACTAGCCTACCCAAAAGAACCGTACTATGTAACAAATGGAAAAGAACCGCTCATAGTGGTAAATGTTACAAAAAGATCAGACGGCGATACAATAGATATTATAAAAAAAATTAAAAAAATCCTTAACGATACAACAACAAATACTAAAGGTGTTGTTTCCTACTCTATTATAAGCGATGATAGCAAGACAGTATCGAACTCTTTACAGGCTGTTATAACTTCAGGAATAACTGGCATAATCATGGCTATTTTAGTTATTCTTTTGTTTCTATCAGATGTTAGAGCAACAATCATTATCGGACTTTCTATTCCCCTTTCTATTCTTTTTAGCTCCCACGTTCAATAACAAAGTGCAAAAAGGGAGGAG